>CAMARL010000088.1 GCA_945860325.1 Spirosoma fluviale
GTAATCGAATATCTAGGGGATTTCGACAAAGGAGAAGTAATTGAATTATTGGATATTTCTCACAACCCGGTGGCCATTGCTCGTGCAAGGTGCTCAAAATTCGAACTCCAACAAGCTGTATCGAGCATTGAAGTGGCCCATGCGGATGATATCGTCATCTGGTAAATTGCTTACGCAATCACCACCGCCTTGCCACTCTCCACATCCTGTTCCACCACTTTGTACTTCACATTTTCTTTGGTGCTGCCATCCATGTACTGTACCGTTACGCGTTGATTGCGATCCGCAATCTTGATCGCATGACGTGGCGCCACTCGCTCAACCGAGCGCTGGGATGGATCATGATAGTCCATGTCCGAACCCCCATCCGAGCCAGAAGCTAATCCGCCCACCAAAGATGAAATAGCCTCATCTTTGCTTAATTGGAGTTTAGGTGCCTTTTCCCTGCTTGGTTTTTGAGATTGATTCGTCGACTGTACCTCCGGGATTTCCGCTTTGATCACAAAACTAATCGTGTCCATATTCACCCTTGCCACAAATCGCTGAAATAAATTCACCGCCTCAAACTTGTAAATCAATAAAGGATCTTTTTGCTCAAATACCGCATTTTGCACCGACTGCTTTAAGTCGTCCATCTCGCGTAAATGTTCCTTCCACTCCTGGTCAATCAAAGATAAGGTGATGAATTTCTCCATCTCCGTAAGTACTTCTTTACCGTTTGAATCGATTGTTTTTTGTGCATCCACGACCACGCCGGTGACCATCGCACCATTGGAAATAGGTACTTGGATTCCGGAATAACCTTGGCGCTGCGCCTCACGTGCGACCTCAATCACCTGCTTGCCTATGGCTTCATTTTTCGACTTATAATGCTGCTCCGCCGCTAAAAACAATTTCTCTGTCTTCGCATCCGGCGACATTTTAGTAAACTCCTCCTCACCGAACGGCGGCTCCATGCCTAATAACTCAATCACCTTTAATTCTAATTCAGTATAGCCAGTATAAGAAGTTGAGATGTCTTGACACACATCAAACAAAATATTGATGATGTCCAACGATAATCGCTCGCCCAAAAGTGCATTTTGGCGACGCTTATAAATCGCATTTCTTTGGTAATTCATCACGTCATCGTATTCCAATAAACGCTTTCTAATCCCAAAGTTATTTTCTTCCACTTTCTTCTGCGCCCGCTCAATCGACGAGGTAATCATCGAATGCTGAATCACTTCGCCTTCATCCATTCCGAGACGATCCATTACTTTCGCAATACGATCCGAACCAAATAAACGCATTAAATTATCTTCCAAGGAAACAAAAAACTGAGAAGATCCCACGTCGCCTTGTCGGCCTGCGCGACCTCTCAACTGCCTATCCACACGCCTAGATTCATGGCGCTCCGTACCTATAATGGCCAAACCACCTGATTCTTTAGACACCGGACTTAATTTAATATCCGTTCCACGACCGGCCATATTGGTAGCAATAGTCACCTTACCCGACTGTCCTGCCTCAGCCACAATCTCAGCTTCCCTAGCATGTTGTTTGGCATTCAATACATTATGCTGGATCTTGCGAATATTCAACAATCGACTTAATAATTCTGAATTTTCCACCGAAGTTGTACCCACTAAAATAGGCCTTCCTTGATTCACTAATTCTTGTATTTCTTCCGCCACCGCATTGTATTTCTCACGAACCGTGCGATACACTTTGTCTTCATGGTCATCCCGCTGGATGGGTTTGTTGGTCGGGATCGAAACCACGTCCAACTTATATATCGTCCAAAATTCCCCAGCTTCTGTTTCTGCCGTACCCGTCATACCCCCTAATTTGTGGTACATACGGAAATAATTTTGAAGCGTTATCGTCGCATAGGTTTGTGACGCATCTTCCACATTTACGCCCTCTTTCGCCTCAATCGCCTGATGCAAACCATCCGAATAACGTCGGCCTTCCATCACACGCCCCGTTTGCTCATCTACAATTTTCACTTTCCCTTCCACCAAAATATATTCGGTGTCTTTTTCAAACAAAGTATACGCCTTCAGCAATTGGTTTACCGTATGAATCCGGGACGCCTTTTCATTGTAATCACGAATCAATTGTTCCTTCTGAACCAAACGCTCAGCGTCACTCAGCGAAGTATTTTTTTCGATTTTATTTAAATCAATCGACAAATCAGGAAGCACAAAAAAGCTAGGATCTTCGGTGTTGCCACTCATAAATTCCAAACCCTTTTCGGTCAATTCCACCTGATTATTTTTTTCCTCAATCGTAAATAACAAAGGCTCATCTGCCTGAGGCATTAGTTTTTGGTTCTCTGCTAAATAAATCCCTTCCGTGTCGTTCAACAATTGCTTGTTGCCACTTTCAGAAAGAAACTTGATCAAAGGTTTTGACTTAGGCAATCCTCTAAAGGCCCTAAATAAAGAAAGTCCCCCTTCTTTTTTATCTCCGGCGGCGACTAGTTTTTTCGCTTCGACTAAGAAGTTTTGAACGATTTGTTTTTGGGCTTCCACCAACTTATGAATGCGCGGTTGGAATGCCTCGAATTCCTGTTCATCCCCTCTAGGAATAGGTCCAGAAATAATTAAGGGAGTTCTTGCATCATCGATCAACACGGAATCCACCTCATCCACCATGGCAAAATGATGCGGTCTTTGGACTTGATCCTCAAGACTGCGCGCCATATTATCCCTTAAATAATCAAAACCAAATTCATTATTGGTACCATAGGTAATATCAGCCATATAAGCCGCGCGACGTGCTTCGGTATTAGGCTCATGCTTATCGATGCAATCCACTTTCAAGCCATGAAACTCAAACAAAGGCGCATTCCACTCGGAGTCACGTTTCGCCAAATAATCATTCACCGTCACAATATGTACTCCACGACCCGCCAGCGCATTTAAATAAGTAGGAAGCGTGGACACCAAAGTCTTTCCTTCTCCCGTGCCCATCTCCGAAATTTTTCCTTGATGTAAGACAATTCCACCGATCAACTGCACATCATAATGCACCATATCCCAGGTGATTTCATTGCCAGCCGCATTCCATTGGTTTAACCAAATCGCTTTATCACCTTCAATTTTAACATTCGATTTTTTAGCCGCAAGGACTTTGTCGTCCATGTTGGCCGTAACGACCAATTGCTTATTTTCGGTAAATCGCCTAGCTGTTTCTTTGACTACCGCAAAGGCCTCAGGGAGTATTTCAAGCAGGATAATTTCTAATTGCTGATTGCGATCTTCGGTTAATTTATCGATGGCAACAAAGAATTTTTCTTTTTCGTCGATGTCTTCAGTGGCCTGACCTTGCTCGTGTAATGTTTTTATTTCGGAATCGATGTCCGCTAAAAATAATTGAATTCGCTCTTTAAATTCAGCCGACTTAGCCCGCAAAGCATCATCAGAAATGGAGGCTAATTGGGCAAATGCACTTTTGATTTGGTCGACAAGCGGTAAGATAAGCTTGATGTCACGATCCGATTTAGTGCCAAATATTTTGTAAACGGTTTTGCTTAGTATTGAAAACATTGTTTTTATTCTGCCCTTTTTATGGGGTGGTGAAAAATTAAAACGCAATTTACCAATTTGAATTTTTATCCTTGCTATGTTGTACGAATTAATCCAAAAAAAATGCCGTAATCTTTTTTAAATTGTTTTGTTTTGTAGTGAAATATTAAAATTTATGTCTGAATATCCCGTTCCACCCCGTCGCCCACCACGTAAAAAGTTAAAAATGCCTTTGTTTGGAGGGATGGGAGGCAGTAGCAATCAAGGGCCAAGCACCGACTGGGGAGTTAAAAATTTCACTAGCATAATTTTTGTAGTAGGTTGCTTGGGTTTATTGGCTCAGATTTTCTTGCCCGACCTATGGGCCGAAAAAATGTATGATACCCAAAATGAAATTTCGGATGTCTCGATCGACGGAGCCTTACGTAAAAAATATACGGATGCGTCTGACCCCAATGAAATTCATTATATCTTAATTGTCCGTGAAAAAAATGGGGCTAGAAAAAAGTTTGATTTCTACCGAGTGAAACCTAATTTTTTTGATCAAGTCGCGGTACCCCAACGATTATTTAAAACTCCAGGAAGTTTAGATGTGCGGGTGACTCGATTTACCAAACCTGACACCACGCTTAAAATCGAATTTTTGGAGGATTGAGTTTTAATGTTCTACTATTAAATCAATATTAAATTTTTTAATTTTTATATTTTTTTTGATCAGTTTATTGATTATTCGGTTTTTAATTTTTAAAATTGAATCGTTATAACATATTTTATAACTCATCAGAAAAAGGTTTCAAGCATTTAAAGTGCTTATTCCACTCTAAAACTTAAAATATGCCTGTTTGGAATTCATCCAATATGAGTCATTTATTATCAAGGTCATTGTTTGGTTTTTCCAAAAATGATTTAACGATGGCGGTAGGTTATGGTACTTTCGCAGATTTTTTAGACAAGGCCTTATTGAAGGATTCGGCTTTGCCCGCAGCTCCTAATGCTTGGGTAAATGCGGTGCCGGCCCAGATCCAACAAACCGACGGAAGTGCTGGGAGATGGTACAATGAAATGACTGCTTGGTGGTATTCCCGCATGGTGAATGAGGGTTTAAGTATGCGTGAAAAAATGGTTTTATTTTTTCATAATCATTTTGCCAATGAGCGCGATAAGGTGAACTACCCTCAAAATATGTACGCCCAAAATCAACTGTTTCGTAAGTATGCCTTTGGGAATTTCAAACAATTAGTGAAGGACATTAGTAAGGATCCTGCGATGCTAATTTACCTAGATGGAAATAACAGTCGAGGAGTGAACCCTAATGAAAATTATTCCCGCGAACTCATGGAATTATTTACTATGGGCATCGGAAATTACACGGAGACTGATGTTAAACAAGCGGCTAAAGTACTTTCTGGTTATGTAGTTTCGGGATTAACGTCAACTTTTGTGCCGACCCGTTGGTATACAGAGGCCAACGTCTATGTATTGGGTAAAACAGCTAAATTCGATATTAATACATTAGTAGATCATATTTTCGAGCAAAAAGCTACGGCTCAATTCATTTGTCGGAAGTTGTACCAAGAATTTGTGTACTATAAACCTGATGAGGTTTTCATCACTAAGATGGCCACGGTTTTCAGGGCGAATAACTATGAGATGAAGCCATTGTTGAAATTCTTATTCACTTCAGATGATTTTTATAAAAAGGAAATTATTGGTAGTAAAATTAAAAGTCCAACGCAATTATTAGTCGGTAGTGCCAAATTATTGCAAGTTAAAACTCCCGATTTAAATAATTTTTATGAATTAGCGAGGACCTTACAAATGCAATTATTCCAGCCACCCAATGTGGCGGGCTGGCCTGGGCAGCGGGAGTGGATAAGTTCCACCACCTATTCTTATCGTGGTGGATTCACCGATTCTTTGTTGACCGGTAAACGCTATAATGGGGCAGCGGTCACCTCAAAACTAGACCCTATACCCTTTGCTAGAACATTTTCCACCTCGGAAAAGGCAAGTGAATTTGTGGATGAGATTATCGGTTTAGCTTTGCGATTCCCGTTATCAGATACACGACGCAAGTTTTTGTTGGATACATTGTTGGACGGCACGATCGCCGCCAACTGGAATACCTACACGGCCAATTCGGACGCGCGGGTAAATAAATTTTTAAAAGCGCTGATGCGATTACCTGAATTCCAACTTTGCTAACATGAAAAAGAACGTATCTAGAAAGCAATTTTTACAACAAATGGCCTTGATCAGTGGCGGGGCAGCTTGGGGTATGGGCTCAGTGACTGGAAAAGCATATGCACAAGTTCCCGCCTCCATGGCTTCCATGGTTGCTGGAGCACAACCTGGTAAAGCCTTAGTAATCATTCAGTTAAGCGGGGGAAATGATGGATTAAATACCGTCATTCCGGCTGAGGATGATCAATATTTCGTCAAAAGACCTGATATAGGGATTAAAAAAGATGCGGCGATCCCTCTTAAAAATGGCATGTATTTAAATCCCGCGATGCTTGGGATAAAAAAAATGTATGATCAGGGGAAAGTAAGTGTGCTTCAGAACATTGGGTATTCGAATCCCAATCGATCACATTTTCGTGCCACGGATATTTGGAACACGGGCTCTAATGCCAATATCGTTTGGGATGAAGGCTGGGCTGGAAGGTACTTAAGCATTAAATATCCTCAATATCCGATGAATTTGCCCAATCATCCGATGGCCATCCAATTGGGCTCTGTCGAATCGCTTTTGTTTCAGTCCGATTTAGGTCGCTTTGGAACCGTTTTTGAGGACCCCAATTTATTTTACCAGTTGGTCAACGGAAGCACCGCAGATTCAGACATGCCCCCTGCTACATTAGCTGGGGAAGAATTGGGTTTTTTGAAGCAAATAGCCACCTCTTCCATTCAATATTCGAAAGTTATTCAAGAATGTGCTGCCAAGGGAAAGATTAATATTACTTATCCTTCTAGTAATTTGGCGCGCCAATTACAAATTGTCTCTAAATTAATTTCGGGAGGTATTCAAACGCCTATTTTCTTGACAACCATTGGCGGTTTTGATACGCACTCAAACCAGTTGACGCAGCACGCTAACCTATGGAAAACGATTTCAGAGGCGGTGACCGCATTTCAAACCGATTTAGAAAATATGAATTTAGCTGATTCTGTTTCAGTGGTTACATTTTCTGAATTTGGCCGAACTGTGAAACAGAATGGGACCTTAGGGACTGATCATGGAACAGCCGCGCCTATGTTTGTCATTGGTAAAACCGTTCGAGGTGGATTGATCGGGGAGAATCCTAATCTAAAAATTTTAGATGCGAATGGAGATTTGAAATTCAATTATGATTATCGCCAAGTGTATTCGACCATCATACGCGATCATTTGGGCGTAGATGCGGTGAAAACACAGCAAATTTTCAATCAAACTTTTGAGCGCTTGCCTATTTATCAAAATTCGCCTGACCAATTGCCAGAATTTACTTCGTTGGAACTTGTCACCTCAGTACCCAATCCGGTCATTGATTTTGCTTTAATTCAATATTCAGTATTTGAAAAGATGCAAATTAAATTAGCGGTGTATGATCTTCAGGGTCAGGAGATTCAAGAGATTTATCAGGGCAATCGAGAGGTGGGATCCTATCAAATTACGGCGGATCTAGCTCGAATCAGCTCAGGTTTTTATATCATTAGTTTGTCTGGGCCTAATGGACAGCGCCAAAGTAGGCGAATGATCAAACAATAATTTGTATCTTCGTGGTTGAACGTGCACAACATTTTTAAATGGTTGTCGTTTGATGGTATAATATTAAATGTAGGAATTACATGATTCGATCAGTTTACTTATCATTTGCGCTTATCATTTTAGCCGCGTATTCTGCGGAGGCACAGTTTTGGTTTTTAGGCCAAAAGGCTAAAGAACGTTATGCTGGAATGCCATTTAAGCCACACTCATCTGTTAGTTTTGGAGCTGGATCGTCTAATTATTTGGGTGATTTAGT
>CAMARL010000089.1 GCA_945860325.1 Spirosoma fluviale
CTCGTCTCATTCGCCGTACAGCAAATTAATTCGGCATATTCAGGAACTGTAATTTCACTCGCATCAAAGCCCTCACCAAAAGGTTTTTGAAATGCATTGGCAAACTTGTGTAGCTCCTTTGAAAACTCGAAAAACTTTTTTGAAAATGAGCCATTGACCAAATGAAAGCTCTCATGCTCCACGGTGTTCATTAACACGCGCTCCCAAATTTCCGTAGCCGAACCCGTAAACAAAATCGCATGGCTCGTAGGTAAATTCAAAAGCTCCCTTAACTGCTCAACTGTATGTTGATAAATCTTACGGAAAGTACTTGAACGATGTGAAATCGATCCCAAATTTTGTCGAAAAGCCTCTCGATAATGATCCTCCACCGTAGGAAATAATGCGGCGGGACCCGGAGTAAAAAATATGGAATTGTGTTGACTCATCGCTAATATAACATTCTAAATTTAATCGTATCATTAATCAATTTCAACTCATTCACTATTTCCTCAGAATATTCTTTGGCCACATCGGTGATTACATACCCTGTTTTCTCCGTCGTTTTTAAATATTGACCTATGATATTGACCTTGTATTTAGCAAAGACATTATTTATTTGAGCTAAAATACCCGGTACATTATGGTGAATGTGCAACAAACGATGTGCATCCTCTAAAGGTGGCAATTGTAATTCAGGGAAATTCACTGAGCCATACGTACTTCCATTATTGATGAACTGAAGCAATTTAGCGGGCACAAATTCACCTATGTTGGCCTGCGCCTCCTCCGTACTACCTCCAATATGTGGTGTTAAAATCACATTAGGTAAGCCCCTCAATTCATTGACAAACTCCTCATCATTCGTTTTGGGCTCAACAGGAAATACATCCAAGGCAGCTCCCCAAACTTTTCCTGATTTAATCGCATGGACTAAAGCCGGAATATCCACTACATGTCCCCTCGACAAATTCAAAAAGATCACATGATCTTTCATCCAAGAAAACTCCTGCGTTCCGATGATATCGGTATTCGACTTTCTCCCGTCGACATGCAAACTTATAAAATCAGCAAGCCCAAAAAGCTCCTTCAGTGACTTACATTTCTTTGCATTCCCTAAAGCAAGCTTATCAACAATATCATAAAAATAAACCTCTAAGCCCAAAGCCTCCGCAATCACAGAAATTTGAGTTCCAATATTTCCATACCCAACTAAGCCTATTTTCTTTCCTCTAATTTCGTATGAATTTTTGGCCGACTTATCCCAAATACCGGCATGCATTTTAGTCGACTTTTCAAAAATATCACGGGTCAACATCACCATTAAGCCAATAGATAGCTCGACCACACTTCGTGTATTTGAATAAGGTGCATTAAAAACAGCTATACCTCGAGTTTCACATTCGGCTAAATCAATCTGATTTGTCCCTATGCAAAATGCCCCCACACACATGAGTCGGGATGCATTCGGATGGTCCAACACTTTTTTCGTTAAACTCGTTTTAGATCGTAAACCTAAAATAGACACATCTTTAATCTTCTCAATCAATTCATTTTCATCCAAGGCCCCCTTCAAAAGTTCCACTTGAAAACCTTCCTTTTTAAAGGCACTGACCGCAGCTGGATGCACATTTTCAAGCAATAAAACCTTAATCCGAGACTTTGGATAAGACTGCGCCCGACTCAAGCCATTGATATATAAAAACTCGTCCAATGACGGCACCACATAATCTGCTTTATCCGTCACTGCTTTCCGAGAAACATTTTCCGTGAAAGCAAAAAAGGTATTTGCCAATCCAGACTCCCGTAATTCATAATCCGTAATCCCATCGCCAATGACAAAAACCTCCCCCTCCAGTGCCAAAGACTGCATTAATTTGACCTTCCCTTTGTCTTGAGAAAGTAAATTAGCCTGATCATATCCAGTAATATTCCCCTCCGCATCGTATGTAAATGTATTGGCATATACATGGTCCGCCGCAATGCCCATTTCCTCCACCACAGGAACGATGAAATCCTTAAATCCACTAGAAATAATTAAAATTCGATCCGCATTTTCCTCTAAAAAATCTTTGTTTCGCTGAAAAGAATCAGAGATTTTACCCTTTAAGAAAATGATTAATTGGTCTACATGCGAGCGATTAGCCGGCAATAAAGCCACGCGATCACGCAAAGAATCTGAAAACAAATACTCCCCCACCATACCCTTGTCCGTAATCTCGCGAATTTTCGAGACAATTTCTTGCTGCTTCGGATTGCCCTGAAGCGCAATTCTTGCTAATTCATCCAAGCCTTCCACTTTGGTAAAAGTGCTATCAAAATCAATGACAATGGTCAATGGGTCTATCGGTATATTAGACATCTTATTTTTAATTTCGTCAATTTTTAAACCATTCAGCCGCACGCTTCTCAGACCAAGTAACTCCTTGGTAATTTTTTGGATAAAACCCGCAATGACCTCCCGCTTTTGGAGCTTCCAAATAGACAAAATCAGAAGATTCAGCCAATTCATAAGGAATGCACTCCTCCGTTAAAAATGGATCATTTTGTGCATTCACAACCAAAACTGGAATGCGTATTTTTTCCAAAAAATAAAGCGAACTATTCTGTTCATAATAATCCTCCGCATCTTTAAACCCATGCAGCGGACCCGTAATTACATTGTCAAAATCTTTAAGACTCTTAATGTCTGCCAACATACCAGCCGTAATATCGTGTGGATACAATGCCGATTTTTCGGTGACCTTTTTTATGAGAGTTTGTAAAAATCGATGTGTGTAGAAGCGGTTTTCCCGGCGAGCCAACTTCCGACTACTGCTCGAAAGGTGTAAAGGTACAGAAAATGCTACAGCTTTTCGAATGAATTGAGGAGGATTTTCTCCTTGTTCACCTAACCATTTTAGGGTTAAGTTTCCGCCGAGCGAGAAGCCCGCAAGCGAAATTTGATTCGCTCCTCTACCATGTGCTTGTCGAATGATGAAATCTAAATCATCCGTAGCGCCACTATGGTAAAAACGTAATGCTCGGTTTATTTCTCCTGAGCAACTTCTATAATTCCAAGCCAGAATATTATACCCTTCACTTTGCATCACACGAACAAGACCTTTCACATATTCCCTGTCACTACCTCCTTCTAATCCGTGCGATATAATAATCAAAGGCGTTTTGTCAATATCCCCCTGATTTAAATACCAATCCACATCTAAAAAATCACCATCATCCGTATTCAAACGCTCTCGGATGGGCTGATGTTGCAATATCACATGGCGAAAAAGCGCAGGATAGATGCTTTGGGTATGTCCCTCAGGCAACCAAAAAGGTGAATTAAACGGGAATTTAGCGGGTATTACTGGCACAGATTTAGATAAAAAAGTCAGGTATTAATTGGTCTTCGCGCGTCGCAGGATTTACTCGGTATGCGTCGAAATTCACGATCCCCTCTTCCCTCAATACCTCCTCGTCGATATAAAAATGACCACTGACCGTATGGGCATCCCGATTTAAAATCACGGCGGCCGCATCCGCCATGATACTCGCCTTCCTTCCTAACTGCATCATATCTGCATTTCCAATTGCAAATTCGATCGCCGCTGTGGCAATAATCGTTTTAGGCCAAAGCGCATTAAAGGCAACTTTCCCCTTAAACTCAGCAGCCATTCCTAAGGTACACAAAGACATCCCAAATTTAGCCATGGAATAAGCCACATGATTTTCAAACCAGCGCGCCTCCACATTTAAAGGGGGCGAAAGCGTTAACACATGCGGATTTTCTGATTTCAATAAATACGGCAAGCATGCCTGGGCACATAAAAATGTTCCTCGGACATTTACTTGATGCATTAAATCATACTTTTTCATTTCGGTGCGCAACGTTCCCGTCAACTGTATCGCCGAGGCATTATTAATCAAAATATCAATCCCACCAAAGGTTTCCACCGCTTTTTGGACGGCTGATAAAACCTGATTTTCATCACGAATATCAACTATGCAAGGCAATGCCTTTCCTCCCAATGCTTCAATTTCTGAGGCAGCCGTATAAATGGTCCCGGCTAATTTAGGATGAGGCTCAGCCGTTTTTGCGGCAATGACAATGTTAGCGCCCTCTGAAGCAAGTTTTTTGGCTATTTCTAAGCCAATACCTCTAGAGGCGCCAGTAATGAAAACAGTTTTATTTTTAAACATCTTACCTGAATTTTTATTTATCAATAAAATTACGATTTTCTTCTAAAGAAGGATACAAATTAAATATTTGCATCGTACTTTTATGAATTAATTTTACGATTCCATCAGAATGATTATACCATTTAAGTCAGTTAGTATTTCTCACCGTACCGCACCACTCACAATTCGTGAAATGGTGGCTTTGAATGAGGAGGAAAGCAAGGCGTTTGCGATCAAGTGCAAAGACCTTTTTGGCCTAAGTGAATTATTAATCGTGTCCACGTGTAATCGCACGGAGTTATATTATACTACGCAGGCAAACATCTCAGAGGATTTAGTCAAAGCCCTTTTAATTGAAAAAGGAATTGAAATAAATTCAGAGTTTCTAAACTATTTCAAGCACCTAAATGAAACGGAAGATTCATTAAGACATCTTTTTGAAGTAGCCACGGGATTGCAATCCAAAGTAGTGGGTGATTTACAAATCCCCAATCAGATTAAAAAAGCATATCAATTAGCCGCGGATTTAAATTTAGCAGGACCTTATTTGCATCGCTTGATGCATACTATTTTTTATTCCAATAAGCGGGTAGCCCAAGAAACTTCCTTTAGAGATGGTGCGGCTTCTGTTTCTTATGCGACAGTAGCCCTGGCAGAAGAGCTTTCACAAGCAATTCCACAGCCTAAAGTTTTGATTTTGGGTTTGGGTGAAATCGGCCGAGATGTTTGCAAAAACATGGAAGAAAAGGATTTTGCTGAATTCACCGTCATGAATCGGACGCAAGAAAAAGCAGAGAAAATAGCTCAAGGAATGCCTTTCCGAGTTGCGCCATTTTCTGATTTATGGGAAGAAATTTCAAAAGCTGACATTATCATTTCATCGGTTCGTACGGAAAGCCCAATCATCACCCTAGATGAAATAAAAAAACTTCAAGTACTTTCCTTTAAATACTTCATCGACCTATCGGTGCCAAGAAGTATCGAAGATGGAATTGAAAAGAATCCTGGAATCTTACTTTATAACATCGACTCATTAAAAGAACGAGCGGATGAAGCTTTAGCGGCCCGAATGGCCTCTGTGCCTGATGTCCGCGTGATCATCGAGGAAAGCATCATTAGTTTCAATGATTGGTCCAAGGAAATGGAAGTTTCTCCTACGATCCATAAATTAAAAAATGCGCTTGAAAGCATTAGGAAGGAAGAAATCAACCGACATATCAAAGGATTGAATAAGGACGAAATTGAAAAGCTGGAGAAAATCACCGCCAATTTGGTCCAAAAAATCATGAAGCAACCCATCCTTCACTTAAAAGCGGCTTGCAAAAGAGGTGAATCTGAGAAAATGGTCGATATTTTGAACGAACTGTTCAATTTAGAACATATTGAAGAATTCGAATCCTAATTTTTCCCCTGCATGGACAGCAAGGTTTTAAACCAATTGGCCCGTTATTGCGCCTATCAAGAACGCTGTATCTCTGAAATCAAACAAAAAATGAAGGACTTGCTGGTGGGCGAGTCAGACTACGCCAACTACCTAACCTGGCTTTCCGAAAATAATTATTTGAATGAAGCTCGCTTTGTCGAACTATATGTTCGATCAAAATTCAATCAAAAACATTGGGGTCGAAATAAAATAATGTTTGAATTAAAAAAAAGGGGGATTCCCGATTCCATGCTTAGTAATGCGTGGAATGACATCGATGAGGCTGATTACATTGGCCAATTGACAAAAATATTGCACAAGAAAAAGGCGGAATTGAAGACGGGAACGAGCCAACAAAAATACCAAAAGTGTTATGCGTTTGCCCTTTCAAAAGGATATGAGTCAAGTCTAATTGTAGCTCACCTAAAAGACCTTTTTTGATTTAATTTGCTAAAAAACATTTTTTTTATACCTTTGAGGCATGAATTTTGAAAACAAAACGTATTACATCGGATATTATTACGCAGGGTATTTCCATTGCGCATAGCCGGTTACATAGGTTTTAAATATAACTTACTAACAACCGGCCCTTCGTCGGTTTTTTTGTTTTATGAGCTTACATATATCCACAGCATCTAGGTTAAATTCCGTTGAAGAATATTATTTTTCAACTAAATTAAAGCAGATAGCCCAATTTAAAGCAGAGGGAATTCCAGTCATTAATATTGGTATTGGTAGTCCCGATTTAGCGCCTTCGCAAAAAACGATTGATGCCCTAACGGCTGCTGCAGCAAATCCGAATAACCATGCCTACCAAGGATACCAAGGAATACCGGCATTAAGAAAGGCATTTGCTGATTTTTATCGAACACATTATCAGGTAGCCTTAAATTCCGATTCTGAGGTTCTTCCATTAATGGGGTCCAAGGAAGGAATTATGCACATCTCCATGGCTTATTTAGAAGCTGGGGACGAAACGTTAATTCCAAATCCAGGATATCCCACGTATCAAGCGGCCTGCTCGTTAGCGGGAGCAAAAGTTGTACCCTACGAATTATCTGAAAAAACAGGCTGGCTTCCAGATTTGAAAGCGCTTGAATTAAGGGATTTGTCGAAGGTAAAAATCATGTGGGTGAACTATCCGCATATGCCAACGGGGGCAAAAGCGGATCATGTATTTTTTGATGAACTGAGGAAATTCGCGTTAAAGCATTCCATTTTAATCGTGAATGATAACCCATATAGCTTCATTTTAAATGATAAACCCATATCGATGTTATCTGTTCCCAGAATGATGGAGGTGGGCATTGAATTAAATTCCTTATCTAAATCGCATAATATGGCGGGCTGGAGAATCGGTGCTCTTTTAGGCAAATCGGAATTTTTAAATCCTGTTTTAAAGTTTAAGTCCAACATGGATTCAGGGATGTTTTTGCCTTTACAATTAGCGGCCGTTGAAGCTCTTTCGGCAGACACCAAGTGGTTTGAACAACAAAATGTACTTTATAAGTCGCGCCAAAAACTGGTTTTTGAACTGCTCGATTTATTAGGATGTACCTACGACAAAGCACAAACAGGCATGTTTGTATGGGCAAAAACGCCTAACAATTTTAGCTCAGGCTATGCATTATCAGATCAAATATTAGTCGAAAATGCGGTTTTCATTACACCTGGAGGGATATTTGGATCTCAAGGAAATGAGTATATCCGTATATCTTTATGTGCCAAAGAAGAAGTTTTTAAAGAAGTCATTCAGCGCATTAAAACTAAATCAAATGGAAACTAAACAAAAGGTTGGCGTTATCGGCATTGGGTTAATTGGCGGTTCCATCGCATTAGGACTTCGTGAAAGCGGTTGGGC
>CAMARL010000090.1 GCA_945860325.1 Spirosoma fluviale
AATTCGGTCACCGATGAAAAAGCATATATGTATTTGGCGACAGAATTAAGTCAAAACGAATCGAATCCTGAGGATACCGAAAAACTAGAAATAAAAAAAATACCTTTAACAGAAGCGATTGAAATGGCACATAATGGGGAAATAAAAGATTGCCTTAGCGTGGTGAGCTTATTAAAGGTCCCACGATTTCATCAATTCTAATTCAGCATAATCCGTTAAATCATACTTGACAGGAACGATGCTCACAAAATTATCTGAAAGGGCATCTAGATCCGTATTGTTATTCAAATCATCATTTTCCAAATTCCCATCCATCCAATAATACGATTGACCATATGGATCTTTACGTTCCTCAAAAAACTCTCTATATACAGCATTGGCTTGTTTAGCCACTTTAATCCCTTTTAAGGGAACCTCAGATTTAGCAGGAAAATTCACATTTAAAGTCAAACCTTTGGGTAGACCATGAACTAAAACTTGTTGGCATATTTTGATAATGTAATCGTGGCAATGACTAAAATCCGCATCGGCACCGTATTCACATAAAGAGAAACCAATGGCAGGAATCCCTTCCATGGCAGCTTCAATGGCCGCAGACATAGTTCCTGAATATAAAACAGAAATCGAAGCATTGGAACCATGATTAATTCCTGAAACGACTAAATCAATTTTCCTTCCTTTTAATATTTGATGTTTGCCAAATTTCACACAATCGGCAGGTGTACCCGAACATTTGTAGGAAAGAATATTAGGTCCAAAATCACTTGTTTTGCTCACACGAAGGGGTGAGCCCAAGGTAATGGCATGACCCATTCCAGACTGATGCGTATCTGGCGCCACAACAACCACTTCTCCCATTTCAGACATAATTTCAACTAAAACACGAATTCCCTTAGAATAAATTGAATCATCATTGGCAATCAAAATAAGTGGCTTTTCTTGGCTCATAACTTTTATATTTGAATGCAATTTACAAATTTGCACGCATAATTTAAACGCATGAAGATTAGGAAAGCAATATTATCTGATATACCTGTTATTAAAGAAATAGCAGAAAAAGCATGGAGGCCCACTTATGACCATATTTTGACTGAGCAACAAACCCTCTATATGCTCGATTTAATGTATAATAGCCTAACATTAGAAAATCAAATGAATGGCAACATTGCGTTTTTTATGGTCGACCTAGGCCAAGAAACAGTTGGATATTTTGCGGTAGAAATTTTCAATGAGCAATTCGTCAAACTGCATAAACTCTATTTAGATCCGACGAAAAAACAACAGGGATTAGGAAAAAAAATAATCCAATATATTCAGGATTGGGCTTTAACAAATCAAAGGAACCGCATCATTTTAAACGTGAATAAAAATAATTCAGCCGTTCTGTTTTATCAAAAAATGGGATTTACGATCATTGAGGAAATGATTCTTGACATTGGGGAAGGGTATGTCATGGATGACTATGTTATGCAATTATATCTAGGGTCAACTCAATCAATTGCTTAATTTGGTTTTCAGGATTTTTGGAAAATTCATGTGTCATCCGATTCGCTAAAATAGCATTCAACGAAATCATTTCATGTCCAAGAGAAGCTGAAAAGGCATAATATGCAGCTGTTTCCATTTCTATGTTGGTAATGATTTCCCCTTCAAATTTAGTCTTGGAAACATCTGTTAAAAAATCAGGCAATAAAGATTTCATTCGAACTGTCCGACCTTGAGGCGCATAAAAACCAGGTGCGGTTAAGGTATATCCCTGCTGTGATATAGACGAAAATTGCTTCATTAATTTTGTACTAGCCTTTGCTCCATACACAGGAAGTTTGTAGTTGATTTGTTGGCACCACGAATTAAGCGCTTCAAATGGCAACATATTAGGTGAGTCAAAACCATAAAATTGAGCTAAATTATCAAAACCAATACCAGCTTTGGAGACTAAAAATGAGTCCACCGGAACATCTTCTTGAATACTTCCAGATGTACCGATTCGAATCAATTCTAACGATATTTTGTGATCTTTTGCATACCGAGTTTCAAAGTCAATATTAACCAAGGCGTCTAATTCATTCATAACAATTTCTACATTGTCTGCCCCAATTCCAGAAGAAACTACACCAATGGGTTGATTTCGATATTGACCCAAATGGCTAACAAACTCTCTCTTATGAATTTTATGGTCAATTTTGTCAAAATACTTGGATACAAAGGGTACTCGCTCAGGGTCACCCACAAGAATTATTTTATGTGGCAATTGGTCCGGACGAATATGTAAATGATACGTACTTCCGTCCGGATTAATGATAAGGTCTGTGGGTGAAAAATAGGTCATTCGCGAATTTATTGATAATTTTCTAAAGAATTAAAATTATGCAAATTTCAAAAGTAGAAATACACCAAACCATTTTAAAATTATTAACTAATTCCATCGTCCATGCGACAAAGGATTATGAATTAGCCAAAGAGTCGCGTGATTCCGATACAAAAAGTAGTGCGGGTGACAAATTTGAGACTGGTAGAGAAATGATGCAAAGAGAAATGGATAAAATTAGTGCAACCCTAGATCAATACAAAAACCAGGTAAATCTTTTGTCAAAAATTAATTTACATCGAAACTATCCAGTCGTTGATTTAGGTGGTTTAATCGCTACAGACCAAGACATTTATTATTTATCGATCGGCTTAGGAAAAATTGAAATCAATTCGGAAATCATCTATGCGATATCTCTTGATTCTCCGATAGGCCAATTATTTAAAGGAAAAAGGGTAGGAGACATCTTAGAATTTCGGGGCAAAACACTTAAAATCAATCAATTACTATGAAAAACGAATCGTATTTTTATCTATTGTTATCAATCATTGGAGGAGGTTTTACATTTTATTTTGCCATGAAAGGAGTTGCTTTTCATGAAGGGAATTTTGATGTGCTCGAATTTGTCCAAAGCACATGGATTCAAAATGATTATGCAAAGAGTTTAACGTTGGATTTTTGGACGGGCGCTATAGCAGGCACCTTTTTTATCTTAAGTGAGGGGAGAAGATTAAAAATAAAATACCACTACCTTTATGTCTTGCTGACAATACTCATTGGATATGCCTTTGCATTTCCGCTATTTTTATTCGTCCGTAGTAAATACGTCAATCAAATTTAAGCATGGAAGAATATATTGCATCGTTTCCTGAAAATACTCAAAAGATCTTGATTGAAGTTTGTGAAGCTATTCGAAGTGTTGTTCCAGAGGGAACAGAGGAATTATTGGCCTATGGCATGCCGACCTTTAAATACAAGAAAAACTTGGTGCATTTTGCGGCATGGAATAATCATCTTGGATTTTATCCAACTTCCAGTGGGATTCGGGCATTTCAGGAGCAATTATCGATTTATGAAGGTTCAAAAGGATCTATCAAATTTCTTTATAGCGAACCCATACCCTTCGATTTAATTAAAGAAATCGTCGAATTTAGAGTCAAAGAGGTGATTAGCAAATCGAATTAATTATTTTCTTTTTCTCAATTTTCAGATTGCGTCCAAAAGATTTGAAGCCTAATTCAGGTGAATAACCCACAGATTGCTTTGAATAATACCCTTTCTCATTGTATGGACGCTTGCGAGGGTGTTCTTTGCACGATTGAGAACAGGCGCCATCCATTTCTTGTAAACAAGTAGGGCAAATAGCTAAATGTTCGTTGCATTCTGGATTAGCGCAGTTCACCATGTGGTCTGATAAAGAATCGCAAACATGGCATGTTGAGATTACTTCCGGATTAATGGAATTAACGAGGGTCGCCACGCGGTTGTCAAAATCATAACAAGATCCATCAAAGTCTTCACCACCTTCTTCTAAACTATACTTAATAATTCCACCGTGCAATTGGTATACATTCGTAAATCCTTTTTCTAATAAATAGGCGGAAGCTTTTTCACATTTAATTCCACCGGTACAATACGTAATCACCTTTTTATTCTTAAGGTGTTCAATTTCGTGCACATGATCCGGAAGATCACGAAGATTTTCCATATCAAACGTATAAGCTCCTTTAAAGCGGCCTAATTCATGTTCGTAGTTTGATCTCATGTCGACTAAAACGACATCAGGATCATTCTTAAGCATGTTTTTGAACTCGGCAGGATTTACATGTTTGCCCGTACGCTCTAATGGATTAACGGGTAATTCTGAATGAACGATTTCATCTTTAACTCGGACATGCAATTTGGCAAAAGTATGGGCCTCATGCTTTTCAATTTTAAAATCAAAATCGGTGCCTTGGAAAATTGGATCTACTTTAAGCCAGTCCATGTAATTTTGGCAATCCGCATGAGTACCAGAAACGGCCCCATTCAAACCTTCGCTAGCCACGATAATCCTACCTAAAATACGATTCTCGATGCAAAAAAGGTGATGTTTCTCCCTATACGATTCGGGATCAGCAATAGGGGTATAGTTATAATAAAGCAATACACTGTAAGGTTTCATCTTCAACATGATTTACAGATTAAACAAAAAGTGACGATGGGGAGATTCGAACTCCCAAACCTAAAGCGGCACTACCACCTCAAGGTAGCGTGTCTACCAATTTCACCACATCGCCAAAACGGTTAGCAAAATTACCAATAATTTACTTACTTGCCAACAATTCGAAATACTCAAAATTAATTAATAAGATGGCTTTAGAACTAAGCGGAAAATTAATCAAAAAATTACCTGAAGTTACAGGAACAGGTAAAAATGGTACAAATTGGATCAAACAAGAATTTGTACTTGAAACTCAAGATCAATACCCTAAAAAAGTATGCATGTCGGTATGGGGAGATAAAACCCAAGATTTAACTCCCGTACAAGAGGGTGAAATTGTTAAAGTTCAATTTAATGTAGAATCCAGAGAATACAATGATCGCTGGTATACGGAAATTAGAGCGTATAAATTAGATCGCACTGGATCAAGCCCAAGCGTTCCCCCGAATGTGGAGCCAAGTCCAGCAGGAGGGTATCAATTTCCTCCATTAGCCACGGAAAGTGGGGATGATTTGCCTTTTTAAGATCAACATAATCAAATAATCAGTCATTGAGTTTTCGAAAAATTCAGTGACTGATTATTTTTTTTAGCGATTAATTGTCTTCTCCATCGCTTGATGTACGATATCTGCCTCAATAAAGGTATTCCCATACGCTGTAAATCCTAATTTTTCATAAAGAGGTTTTACACTTACTTGCGCATGTAAATAAAAATGATGCACATCTTCAAAAGTGTTCTGAGCAACCGCTATCAAATGATTTATGAGCTCGGTCGCATAGCCTTTTCCACGATATTGGTTGAGTGTCGCAATACGTTCTATTTTAATGCCTTTATCTGTTTTGCGAAAACGTCCCGTAGCCACGGCCAATTCATTTTCAAAAAGCAAATAATGTTGGGCAACAGCATCTAATTCGTCAAATTCCTCTGAGGGTAAACATTTTTGTTCGTGAACGAATACTTCGGTTCGAATGGCAAAAACTTGGTCAATTAAGGCTGGATTGTCAGCTTGTATAATTTTAATGATGGACATTTTATTTCGATTGTTTCCCGTAAGCTTCAATAATCTCACGGACTAATCGGTGACGAACTACATCAGAACCATCCAATTCCACAAATGCGATTCCTTCTATCCCGGCAAGAATTCGTTCCGCATCCCCTAAACCAGATGTTTGATTTTTCGGTAAGTCGACCTGTGATTTATCACCCGTTATAATGGTTTTGGATTGAATACCCATTCTAGTAAGAAACATTTTCATTTGCATCGAAGTCGTATTTTGTGCTTCGTCCAATAAAATAAATGCCTTATTTAACGTTCTACCCCGCATATAGGCTAAAGGAGCGATTTCGATGGTCCGATTTTCCAAATAAAATTTAAGCTTATCCGGAGGAATCATATCATCCAAAGCATCATAGATAGGACGTAAATAGGGGTCAATTTTTTCCTTTAAATCACCGGGTAAGAAACCTAGATTTTCACCGGCTTCCACGGCAGGCCGAGTGATGATTATTTTCTTTACTTCTTTATTTTTCAAAGCTTTGACGGCTAAAGCCACAGCCGTATAGGTCTTACCGGTACCAGCAGGTCCGATGGCAAAAACAATATCATTTTTGGAAGCGGACTCAACTAATTTTCGTTGATTCGGTGTTTTCACCTTGATCACAATCCCTTTATTACCAAAAAGCAATACGTCTTTGTCATCCACCCGAGCAATTTGCTTTTCTTCTCCCGTTGGATTTAAAACACCGTCAATTAATAAAGTTATGTGCTTAACGCTCAAGGAACTATGAGATTCTAAATGCTCGATACATTGATTAACAATGGCTTCCACTAAAGAAATTTGGTCATCCGAACCTCGAATCGTGAGTTGTTCACCTCTGGATATAATCTTAGTTTGAGGAAAAGCATTCGTTAATGCTTGAAGATTTGCGTTTGAGACCCCCAAAAAATCGATTAGGGAGATGTCGGCTAAAGAAATTATTTTTTCTAACAAGAAGAATTATTTTAATGATGAATGAAAACACTAAAATATAAAATAATTGAAATTTTAATAGAATGAGAAGATGATATTTTTGATAAATTATCGTAAAATTGTATCTATGGAATCTAACACACCATCCTCCATTTTTAAAAAGGGAAATCAGCAAGCAAATACGGCTAATCGTACGAATATGCCTCAAAGACTTAGTGATATGGGTTTGGGCAAATTACCTCCGCAAGCCTTAGATTTAGAAGAAGCACTTTTGGGGGCACTCATGCTGGAGAAAGAACCTTTGGCGAATGTGATCGAATTGTTAAAACCCGATACGTTTTATAAAGAAGCACATCAAAAAATATTTGGGGCGATTCAAGCTTTATTCCAAGCTTCTCAGCCCGTTGATTTGCTTACGGTCAACAATCAATTAAAATCAAATGGGGAATTAGAAAAAGCGGGGGGGACTAGTTATTTAGCCCAATTGACTTCCAGAGTAAGTTCGACCTCCAATGTAGAATTCCATGCCCGTATTATTATCGAGCAATTTATCAAAAGACAGCTGATTCATATTTCATCTGAAATCCAAAGGCAATCGTATGAAGACACATCCGATGTTTTTATGATTTTGGATCGAATGGAGCAGGAATTATTCACCATAGCCGAGTCCAATATTCGTAAAAATTACGAAAGTATGTCGGATATTTTGAAGAAGGCCGTTGAAGAATTAGAGAAGAAACAATTGCAAAAAAGTGGCCTAACAGGTATTCCGTCAGGTTTTACTGATTTAGACCGATTGACTTCTGGCTGGCAAAAACAAGAATTAATCATTATCGCCGCAAGACCCGGTATGGGAAAAACGGCCTTTGTCGTTTCAGCCTGTCG
>CAMARL010000091.1 GCA_945860325.1 Spirosoma fluviale
GAATAAATGCAAAAGATTTTACTCCTTTCAGATACACATAGTTATTTAGATGCGCGTCTAGAAGAGCATATTGAGTTTTGCGATCAAATCTGGCATGGGGGGGATTGGGGTTCTGTGGCGATTGCAGATACATTAATGAGTTTTGGGAAACCCGTTTATGGCGTTTATGGAAACATTGATGATCGAACGATTCGAAACATGTTTCCTAAGATCACTCGATTTATGTGTGAAAACGTGAAAGTGGCCATGACGCACATCGCTGGAGCACCTTCTTCCTATAAACCTGATGCTTTAGAAACTTTTGCCATGGGAATTCCTCATATTTTTGTGTGTGGACATTCCCATATACTCCAAGTAAAACGAGATTTGAAACGAAATAACATGCTGTTTTTAAATCCGGGGGCAGCGGGCCAACATGGATTTCATGATGAGCAAACAGCTTTAAGATTTAAGATTGACGGATCCCGGATTTTTGATATGGAGGTAATTCAAATGCCTCGTTTAAAGATCCGAGTTAAATAATTGTGGAGAAAAGATGAATTGAATTAGCATTCAGCTACAATTGGAATGATTGGACATTTTCGAAAACACTTCCTTTTTGAAATGATTTAAGAATCCAACCTCCACCAACTACATCATCTCCTTCGTAAAATACAGCTGCTTGGCCCGGTGCGATTCCACTCACATCTTCATGGAATTCTACTTTGATTTTTCCGTTTAATCCTTCAATAAAAGCAGCCGTTCCTGCGTCTTTGTATCTGACTTTTGTTACCGTTTCTAAGCCTTCTGGTGGGATTGAGTCATATTTTTGTAGGTTTAATTGGCCTACATACATACCCGTTCTATTTAAATCCTCTAATTTTCCAATCACCACCTCGTTCGTCTCTTTTCGTATTTCTGTAACAAAGGCAGGGAAGCCAAATGCCTTTCCTAATCCCTTTCTTTGGCCTACGGTATAAAATGGATATCCTTCATGAGTACCAATGATTTTGCCTTCTGTGTCTATAAAATTTCCACCTTTCACTTGCTCTTCAAGTTCAGGAATTCTGCGTTTTAGAAAGCCCCGATAATCATTGTCTGGTACAAAACAGATTTCATAGCTTTCGGATTTATTAACTAGGTCAACAAAGCCCCGTTCTGTGGCCATTTCACGTATTTTAGCTTTGGTTAAATGGCCTAAGGGCAGAATAGTACGCGCTAATGAAGATTGAGAAACTCCCCAAAGCACATAACTTTGGTCTTTCAACGCGTCTACCCCTTTTGATATAATAAATCGATTATTTTCTTCTCTAATTTGTGCGTAATGTCCTGTCGCTATAAATTCGCATCCTAATTGGTCTGCGCGCTTTAACAAGGCATCCCATTTGATGTGGGTATTGCACATAACACATGGATTGGGTGTTCTGCCTTCTACATATTCATTGGTGAAATAGTCGATAACCGAATCACCAAATTCCTCGCGGATATCTAATATATAATGGGGGAATCCTAAGGATACGGCAATGTGTCGGGCATCATTGATTGAATCGAGTGAGCAACAACCCGTTTCCTTTTTTGTCCCACCGGAGCTAGCATAGTCCCATGTTTTCATGGTCATGCCGATCACTTCATATCCTTGCTCATGTAATAAAACAGCTGCGACTGAGCTGTCAATTCCGCCACTCATGGCGACTAGTACGCGTCCTTTTGTTTCCATATTTGCTGCTCAGGTTCAAGGCCTGACGAAATTTCATGCAATTTAAGATTAATTTGGCCAATTGGCGAACAATTTTGCTATTTAGCACCTTTAAGATTAGTTTTGTTTTTATTTTTGGATTGATTTATGCTAAAGACAAAGGTTAAGGTTTCTGCGATTGAGAATTTGTCGGATGCGCGGTATTGTGCAGGGATGGGCGTGGAATGGTTGGGATTTTCTATGACGGATGTTCCTGTGGATAAATTCAATGAAATTCGAAATTGGCTTTCGGGAATTCAGATTGTTGGCGAGGCATTTAATTGTTCAGAAGATCAAATTATTGCCCTCTGCGAGGCATATCAACCAGATGTTTTAGAGATTAGTTCATCGACTAACTTAGAGAAAATCAAGCAAATTGCATTACCCAAAATCTTAAGAGTAAATCTTGATTCAGATAATTTACCTGCCTTATTTGCGGCTGCTAGACCTTATGTCGATTACTTTTTGTTAGTGGGCGACTCAAAGGATTCCTTGCTTGGTTTCGAAGACCAAGTAGAAATATGGTCTGCACAATATCCCATTATCTTAGGTTTAAGTATTCCTGATCAAGATTTAGAAGAATGGGTTGGGCAAAGTTCAATCCAAGGAATCGGATTAATCGCTGGGAAAGAGGAGCGGCCTGGCTACCGAGATTTTACGGGTTTAATGACTATCTTGGAAAAACTAGAAACCGAATAAATAAGCGCTTAGGCATTTAAAATATATGTTAGAATCGATTAAAGGCTTTTGGATGACTAGTAAAATCAAGATTTCGGAAGGAATCAATTGGTTAGTATTGCTGTTGGATAAAGCACTCTTAAAGATTCTAGGCGAGAGAAAATATACTTGGCTTATCGGTTATGGCAATCTCACTAAAGTTCTCATTGAGGCCTATTATCGTCGACTCAAAGCATTTTATGATGCGCATGTCGACAAACAATCCCCTTATTATAGGCCGATTGTCAAGATTTGGAAGTTTACTGCCAAAGCGGGTTTATTTGTTTTAATTTATTTGTTTGTCATACAAACCAATATTTTTTGGTTGACCGGTGAAATGCCATCAGTCGACGATTTGCAAAACCCTAAACTTTCACAAGCTTCTGAAATATATTCTGCGGATGGTGTACTATTAGGCAAGTATTTTGCTGAAAATAGAACTCCAATTCGTGATTTTAATTTATTGTCACCTTATCTCGTAAAAGCTTTGGTGGCCACAGAAGATTCTCGGTTTTATGAGCATACTGGGATTGACTTTCAAGCTTGGGCAGGTGTCTTAGTGGGGATGGCCAAAGGTGGCGATCGGGGAGGTGGAAGTACTATTTCGCAGCAATTAGCCAAAAATCTCTTTAAAACGCGTACGAAGAAAGGTTTCTTCAAAACAGGTGTTTTGGGATATATCCCAGGATTAAATAAGTTGATCTATAAATCCAAAGAATGGGTGACAGCGATTAATTTGGAACGTTTTTATACGAAGGATGAAATTATTCTTTGGTATTTAAATACGGTTGATTATGGCAATAATGCCTATGGAATTAAAGTAGCTGCCAAGACCTATTTTAACACTAGTGCGGACAGTTTAAATGTACAAGAAGCCGCAATATTAATTGGTTTGCAAAAGGCGACAACTACCTATAATCCAACTCGATATGATGGAAAGCCTTTGGCAGAAAATAAGGCATGGAAGCGTAGAAATGTGGTTTTGTCTCAAATGGTTAAGGCGGGTTATTTGAAAAAAACGGCGTATGATTCGTTAGCTAAATTACCTATCGTTTTAAATCCAAATGAAGAGTCGCCCTATGATGGGACAGGTAACTATTTTAAGGTAGCTGTGGCCAAATTCGTTAATGATTGGGCCAAGGAAAATGAAATGGAAGTAGATCTTTATCGGGATGGCTTGAAAATTATGTTAACCATCGATTCCCGTCTCCAATTGCATGCGGAAGAAGCTGTTGAGGGCGGCATGCGCAATATTCAAAAGTCTTTTGATAATCATTGGACCGGTCAAAACCCTTGGGTCGACGAACATGGAGTTGAGATTGTGGGTTTTATCGATACCGTGGCCAAGCGCACGGATTATTACAAAGCATTAGCTAAAAGATTTCCTATAAGTCCTGATTCGGTTTGGCATTACATGAAAAACGTGAAGCGAGATATGTGGGTTTATTCCAGAAATGCGTTGGGAGAGGAGAAAAGAAGTATGAGCTCGATTGATTCGATCAATTATTATAAACGTTTTTTACAGTCTGGAATGATGACTTTAGACCCTTATACAGGTCATATTAAGGCTTGGGTAGGAGGTTTAGATTATAAATATTTCAAATACGATCACGTTAAGCAAAGTAAACGTCAGCCTGGTTCTACGTTTAAGCCTTTTGTTTATACAGCGGCCATAGACGGACCTAAAGATTTATCACCTTGTTTTATGGTAAAAGATGAACCCTTTGAAATAGAATTCGAGGAGAAGGGGGAGAAGAAAATTTGGCGTCCATCGAATGCGGATGGTACTTTTTCTTACATGATGATGCCACTTCGTCGGGCATTAGCTAAGAGTATCAATTCGGTGGCAGCTCGATTAACCAACGAGGTGGGTGCAGATACGGTCATGTATTATGCGCAAAAAATGGGGATTAAAAGTCCATTAAAGCCAGTTGCGTCCATAGGGCTTGGTTCCTTTGATGTATCGCTATATGAAATGATTGGGGCATATTCAGCTTTTGTCAATGAGGGAATTCATGTGGAGCCTATGATCATTCAAGAAATTCGAGATCAAAACGGGAAAGTTTTGCAAAATTTTGAACCTATTTCTTTTCGGGTTATCAAAAAAGAATCAGCGCAATTAGTCAGGTCGATGTTAGAAGGTGTGATACATGAGGGAGGTACAGCTAGTTCTTTACTTTGGTCTGATGGAGAGGTGTTATTACCCACTGAAAACAGGTATGCACATAATTTTGCAGGAAAAACGGGAACGACATCCAATCATTCGGATGGTTGGTTTATCGGGATGACATCTAATTTAATTTCGGGAGTTTGGGTGGGTGGTGACGATCGATCCATCCATTTTCGGACGAGTGCTTTAGGGGAAGGGGCTAAAACAGCCTTGCCTATTTACAAAAGGTTTATGATTCGAGTCGTGAAGGATCCGGCTTTGGCCATGTATAAACCAATTCCATTTGATAAATTAGATCGACGAGTTGTTAAAAAGGATTTTGATTGCCAAGGGTCCTACAGTACTTTACCTGATTCCCTGCAAGTTTCGGATGCGGAATTGGATTCATTGAATGCGTTAATGGAAGAATCAGTTGGCGATGGGGCGAAAGTAGATTCCATTCCCAAAGGACCACAATAGAATGGAAGCCATCGAAATTATACAATATTTCAAATCTCTTCAAGATCAAATATGTGAAGGCATTGCAAAAGCAGATGGCCAAGGCATATTTAAGGAAGATGTCTGGACGCGGAGTGAAGGGGGCGGTGGTCAGTCCAGAGTCATTCAACACGGAAAAATTCTAGAAAAGGCGGGAGTCAATTTTTCAGCGGTCCATGGACCCTTGCATCCTAAAATGGTGACAAGCTTGGATATTAAAGAGGAAGTTGATTTTTTGGCCACAGGAGTTTCCATTGTCATGCATCCTTTTAACCCTTGGGTGCCTATTATACACATGAATGTTCGTTATTTTGAATTGAGTAATGGTCAAAATTGGTTTGGCGGGGGCATCGATTTAACACCTCATATTATTATTCCTGAACAGGCGAAATGGTTTCACCAACAATTGAAATTAGCTTGCGACTCATTTGCTGCCAGTTATTACCCTACCTATAAAAATTGGGCGGATGATTATTTTTACAGTCCTCACCGAGAGGAAACAAGGGGTATAGGTGGTATATTTTTCGATTATTTGAAGTCAAATACGGCTGCAGAAAAAGAAAATACCTTTGATTTTGTCAAACAAATAGGAGAGTCTTTTGTGCCCATTTATAGCCATTTGATGCAATTAAATGCGGATAATCCCTTTGGCCAACAAGAAAAAGACTTTCAATTATTACGTAGAGGACGTTATGTGGAATTTAATTTAGTCCATGACCGAGGAACGAAATTTGGCTTAGAAACGAATGGTCGGACCGAATCTATTTTAATGAGTATGCCTCCCATGGCTTCTTGGGAATATATGTATGACCCGTCTCAATTCCCTGAGGGGCAAAAAACGATGGATCTCTTGAAAAAGGGGGTTGATTGGTTGGCCTAAAAATAAATCAGGCTTTTAAAACTTGCTTTCTTGCAACATTTATCATTGTTTTGGATAATGGTAAAATAAAATGATAAAAATATTTTATATCATTTTTAGGGGTTCCCTTATTTTAAGGAACCTAATCAATAATTAACAATAAATAATTGTTTTAATCTTTTGTAAATGGATTATTTGGATAAACCAGATAGTAAATTATGTGAATCACTTTTCAAGGGTGATTCAAAAGCCTTTGAACTTATCTACAATAAGTATTTTAAGTATTTATATCGATATGTCAATCATTCATTAGGCTCTAAAGAGGATTCAGAAGAGATTTTACATGATTTATTCTTAAGTATTTGGCAAAATCGAAGTAATAAAAAGATTTTAGACCTCAGGGGTGGACCTAGTGCTACTGTTTTAAATGCGATTAACTTAGTTCGTAAAAGAGCCGAACTACCTGCATTAGAAGGACTTTCAAAGGATGGACTGCGTGAGGCAATTTGGAGAGAAAGATTTTATGAACTTAGTTTTGAAAATAAAACTTGGTATGACATGGTTAGACTTAGAAAAGCTTTCAATGTAAGTACTAAGAAATTTGATGCTTATGTTGGACATAAATTCTCTTATGGACCCACTCTTTCTGAAAAAGAATTGTTATTTCCAATTCCGACAGCCGAGATTAGAAACAATAATAAGTTGAAACAAAATAAAGGGTATTAATTCCCTTTAAAACAAAAAAAGCACTTCAATGAAAATTGAAGTGCTTTTTTTATTTAATTATTTCTTTAAGCCTCCCAAACAATACTAATCCCTTTCGGGGTCATCAATAAAATACGGGTAGGTGAGGGCAATAAAACCAAGCGAGTCGCAGCAACTGGATCCTCAACCCATTCCACTTCTACTCCTTCTTTTTTCCCAATTTCAATTTCACCGTCGGCCGTTTCCACAAACTTCTTAGCTAAATAGGCCGTTGGCAACAACACATCCGATTCAGGACAATGTTTGATATGAACCTTTTCTAAGATTTCTTCTAATTGCTCCCCATATTTTTCGTTGAAATCATCTTCCAAATCATGCAAAATTTCTTCCACATCATCATAGGTGTCATCCGAATAGCTTAATTTGCTTAATTCTAATCGCTTTTGTAAAATGGCAATCATCGCCTCGTCAATAGTATTCATTCGTTTTAATTAAATTTTTTACAAAGATAAGTTTTGAAATGGATTTTCCCTTGGGAATTTCGAGTCAAAATAAATATTTCC
>CAMARL010000092.1 GCA_945860325.1 Spirosoma fluviale
GGTTGTGGATCTGGTTGGTGGGAAATCAATTGTGTCATTCATCAGCCGGCTGCCCAATTAATTTTAGTCGATCAAGATATTCAGGTTCTGACGAATGAGGAAGTTAGCGAGTCCATTTCCTATTTCGAAAACACAGCAAACACAAAAAACACCACGACCATTCTCGTAAAAAACGAAGACGTGCATGTGTTAACGTTGGAAAATGAAATGGCCGATTGGGTGTTAATTTTCAATGCCTTGCATGAGTTCAAACAGATCGATTTAGTACTGCAAGAGGCTTTTCGAATTTTAAAAAAAGGAGGAAAATTATTTATCGAAGAAGAAATATCCATATCAGTTCCACTCATTCACGAAGGTTGTGGAAAAAAATTATTCTTCACTGAAGAGTTGATTGCAATGACGTCTGAAGCCGGTTTTGAAATGGTCAACAAAAAGCAAAAAGACGAAAAAGCTATTTATGTATTATTCAAAAAATGAAAATATAGCTTTAGTTTAATTTAAATCATTTTCGCAAATTTGCATTTGAATCTATTTCATTATGTCGACCAACAACCGTCCATTCATCATTGGGATTACCGGAGGAAGTGCCTCAGGAAAGACCCTTTTTTTAACTCGATTAATGGAGCAATTCGATACGGACGACATTTGTTTATTATCTCAGGACAATTACTATCGCCCAAAGGAACATCAAACCAAAGATGAAAATGGGATTGAAAATTTTGACTTGCCTGGAGCCATTGATGACGTGGCTTTTGCGGCCGACGTTGAAAAATTAAGGTTAGGTGAAATAGTTACTCGTGTAGAATATACCTTCAACAACTCTGATAAAATTCCCAACTTATTACATTTCTATCCGAAAAAAATATTGGTTGTAGAGGGCATTTTCGTATTTCATTTTCCTGAAGTTGCCAAGCTCTTAGATTTAAAAATATTCATTGACGCCCAAGACAAGATTAAATTAAAGCGCCGGATAAAGCGCGATAATGAAGAAAGGGGCTATGATTTACAGGATGTCATGTATCGTTGGAAATACCATGTCAAACCTACCTACGAAGAATTTATCAGGCCTCACAAAAGAAGTTGCGATATCGTAATACCCAACAATCAACACTTTGAAAAAGGCTTGCAAGTCATTGTATCCTACTTGAAAAGTCATGCTTAAAAGGTACTGCCTAAACTTATTTTTTTTCTGATTCTAGATAGCTCAGAGGTTGGAATTTGCAGAAAATGTGCCAACTGACTCTCGGGCAATTGGGCAGCGAGTAAAGCGAAATTTCGTTGGAAATGCTCATACCGTTTTTGAGGGGGTTGAATTTTAATTAAAACAGCAAGCTTCTCCTGCTTTTCTAATTCATCTTGTGTTAGTTGGCGCAAAACGGCCACAAATCCTGGAATGCTCTCATAAATTCCGTCCAACTCAACTAGGGTCAACACTAAAATTTCAGAATCTATTAAGGCATAAATGGAATGTGGAAATGGCTGATAATTTAAAATACTACCGCCTGAAAACAAAAAATTACCTTCAAAAGTAAAGTCTTTAGATTGGAAAATATCTGATTCTTGATCTTGATTTAAGCCGCTACGTAAGATTCCTTTTTTCAAAAAAACCAAAGAATCTAAATGCTTACCCGCGTTAACCAAATAATCATCCTTCTTGATTTGGACAGTCTTAAAACTTTTACTTACGTTCAGAATTTCAGATTTAGAAAGAATATTTAGGGGAGAAATTAAATCTCGAATCGATTGGGACATAGAAAGAATGGCGGATAGAACCGATTAAATGTAGTCCTTAAAATTGACAAGTCAAGCTATATCAAATCTAAATTGTAATGAAGCCCTTTGTTTTCTCTTTGGGCGCGAGCATGCTTAATGATCAAATAAGCAACATTAATCATGTTTCTCAATTCGCACAAAGGAACAGTGATTCTAGACTGTTTATATAGCTCTTCATGTTCTAAATAAATCAATTCCAGTCGATCATAGGCCCGCTTCAAACGGCGATCGGTGCGCACAATACCCACATAATTGGACATAATGGATTCTAATTCACGCGCCATTTCGGTCACTAAAACTAATTCCTCAGGGTGTTTCGTGCCTGCATCATTCCAGGCAGGAATCGATTCAGGTAGGGATTGGGTACCAAATTCTTCAATAGATTTTTGGAATGCCCGATGGGCAAAAACAATCGCTTCTAATAAACTATTGGAAGCCAAACGGTTTGCTCCATGAAGTCCCGTGTAGGAACATTCCCCCGCAGCAAACAAATGCTGTATATTGGTCCTGCTAAATTCATCCACGATAACACCCCCACATAAATAATGCTGAGCGGGTACCACAGGAATCATTTCCGTCGACATGTCAATTCCCAACTCATCTAAACAATGCTGATAGATCATGGGGAAATGTTGTATAATTTCATCTTTAGGAATATGCCTTGTATCTAAAAACACATGGTCGCTACCCTGCTTTTTCATTTCTGAATCGATGGCGCGGGCAACAATATCACGGGGTGCCAATGACAAACGATCATCATAACGCTCCATAAAAGTAGAGCCATCCAAATTTTTCAGAATTCCACCATGGCCTCGCACCGCCTCAGAAATCAAAAATGAGGGCTTCTTTCCAGGATTATATAATGCGGTAGGATGAAATTGAATAAATTCCATTCCTTGAACAAACGCCTTTGCTCGGTATGCCATCGCAATTCCATCTCCCGTAGCAATCTTCGGATTGGTCGTGGATTGATAAACCTGACCGATTCCCCCGGTGGCCAACAAAGTAGTTTTGCCTAAAAAAGTCTCTACCTTTTTGGTTTTTAAATTAAGGACATAGACCCCAAAACATTTTTTATCAGGGGTATCCTTAGTTACTTTTTCGCCTAAATGGTGTTGGGTGATTAAATCAACGGCAAAGTAATGCGTGAAAAAATCCACAGATGGAAAAGACTTCAATTGGGCTAAAAGAGCGCGCTCAATTTCATTGCCCGTGGAGTCCTTGTAATGTAAAATTCTTTTATCCGAATGCCCTCCCTCTTTAACTAAATCAAAAGTTCCATCTGCCCGACGATCAAAATCAGTTCCATACGAGATTAACTCCTTTAGTCGTTCAGGAGCTTCTTTTACCACCATTTCAACGACCTTTTGATTGCTTAAAAAATCACCTGCGACCATGGTGTCTTGGATATGTTTGTCAAAGGAATCATCCTGGTCCCAAACAGCAGCAATTCCACCTTGCGCATATTTAGTATTGGTTTCCTCAGCAATGGTTTTTGTGATGACGGCAATTTTAACAGGTTGATTAATGTCCTGAAAGTGTTGCGCAATTTTTGCGGTATACGATAAACCCGCAATACCGGACCCAATTACAATAAAATCATAGGTGAGCATAATCCATTATTTATTCACGCAAATTAACCAAAAAGGCACATAGAAATGAATTTAAATTTAATTATTGTAATTTGCGATAAATTAATCAAACCCTTTAATAAATAAAACAAACATAATGGAATCCAATAACAACACATCTAAGATTGCACTCATCGTCCTTGCTGTATTAACTGCAGTATTTGGAGTCTTGTATTTTAGGTCGAACCAACTGACAAAAGAGCAAGCCACTAGTATCGAAGAAAAAGCGACTGAATTAGCTAATACACGAGTTAAATTAGATTCAATTTCGACTCAATTAGATAGTAAAATAGCTGAAATTAAAGCATTAGGAGGCCAAGTGGCAGACTTGGAAGCTTTGAAATTGCAATTAGAGCAAGATAAATCTTCACTAAAGAGAGCAAATCACGCGACTGTGGAATCTTATATAGCTAAAATAAAAGAATATGATCTTATTCTAGCTCAAAAGGATGGCGATATTGTTGAACTGAAAAAACAAAATGGTGTTTTGACGGAAAACAATCAAGTATTAAGCACTCAAAATCAGACGTTAAACACTGAAAATACGGGCTTAAAAACGGTCAACAAGAACTTAAGTGATACCTTATCCGATGTGGCAGCAAAGAATAAAGAATTAGCTCGTAAGGTAAGTATCGGAGCAGCATTAAAAGCTCAAAACATTCGTGTATTAGCTGTTAACGCTAAAGGAAAAGAAACTGAGAAAGCTAAATTAGGTGGAAAAAGAATTGACAAATTGAAAATTGTATTCAATTTAGCTCCTAATCCAATCACTAAATTGGAGAACAAAACCATTTACGTACGTATTTTAGATGGCGAAGGAAGCACATTGTCAGACGAGGCAGTGGGATCAGGTAAAATCAATCAAGGCGGTAAAGATATTCCTTTTACAACTTCTCAAACAGTTTCTTACTCAAATGATAACCAGGAAGTTGCCGTACTTTATTCGCGTGGCGGGGTTGTTTACAAGCCAGGAAAATATACGATCGAAATGTATTCAGAAGGATTTGCGATTGGCAATGGTACTTTTGTTATCAGATAAATTAACCAATTCAAAATTTTAAAGAGCCGCAAATGCGGCTCTTTTTTTTGATACGTAGACCAGCATTATTTAGCGCCAAAGAACGAATTAAAGCTCTTATTGTAAAGGATACTTGCGCCTAAAGTTTGATTGATTTGATAGGAGTTCAAGGATCCTAAAAGGGTGGTTTGGACATTTCGATTGTACATTTTAGTACGTAAGCTTCCGTCCTTTTTAATAAAATATTCCAAAGCCCAGTCGCCCAGTAAAATTTGAGGACTCGTCTGATTTCTGGCATCTGTAAATCCTCCACTACGCGTGATCCGCAATCGGTCATTCACGTTATAAGATGCACGCAGCTGTAAATTGGTCAAGATATCCTGGGTCAAACTACCGCCACCCAAATAAACATCTATGTTCAAATCCTTGTTGATTTCTGAGGCCAAATTGCTCAATTGATTCGAGAGCATCTCCGTAAAATTCCCCATTAAATTACCAAGAACCAATCCACTAGCCCCAAAAGGTGAGACCAATTGACCAAAAAGAAGTACGTTACTAACCTGCCGGGTCAACTCCTGTTCGTCGGTTTTTATGCGATTGGCAAAGGCGGTCACAGCACTATTCAAGGTCACATCTTTTGGATAATCCCGAATGCCAATATCAAAAGAGACATTAGGAGCCAGTAGCCGATCCTGTAAATTAATCACCACGTCTACCGGATAGCGACGCTTAAACTCGGGCAAATTCCCTTTATTAGTCGTATCCAAAAGGATAGGAAATAAACTAGCATATTGCGTATAAATTGCTTTCATGTTAATATTGGCATCCAAAGGACTACCGGTCCATGAAATTTTAGAGCCCCGCTGAATAGCGAATTTTTTATTAATAATATTTTGAAGGGAGAAAGTATAATCACCTTGGTCGATCGAATAGTCGCCCAACATCTTAAAATCGCCTTTTTTGTCCATCGTCATCCGAATACCTCCGGTACCATAGCCGCGCATGATATCTCCTTTTTTGCTATCTAATTGGACTTCCCCATAAGCCTCAGGGGTCAGATTCAACATCAAATCTAAACGTATGCCGTTGTCTTTTGATTGGGTTTTAACGAGCTTTTCGTTGGCCGTTTCTGTTTTTAACGCCTGGCTTAAAAACTCAAAATCATCATCCGCTTGCGCTTCTGATTCCCGATCTAACGGAATAAATAATCGAGTACCTTTTTCGCTTTTCAAATTGCCTGAAATGAGCAGGTTATCTAGGGTTCCATCCAACTGAAATAAGCCACTCGCATAACCTGTACCATAATAAAAAGAACTTGGGCTCTTCTGTGTATTTAAAATTTTATATCGACTTAGATCTGCCGTCAAGGACATTTCCAAAGGCTTATCTTTCGGGAAATTAAGTTGGCCATTTAACTTAGCCACGTTCCCATCATTATCTTTCAGTTGCCAATTTTTAGCCAAAATTTGACGCCCTTGAAATGAAACTGTATCGCTCACTAAAATAGCTGTATTCAAATAATCAAAATTGACTTTAGCTTTCTGAACGCTCACTTTTCCACTAAAGTTGGGATCATTAAACTGACCCCTAATTTTTAATTCACCCGAAGCCTCGCCGGCTAATCCTGAAAAAATACCTCTGGTAAATGGCTCTAAAATTTCAAGATTGGTTCGATTCAATTCCGTTTTTAGGTCTAATTGGTCCCCCTCCGCATACGGTTTATATTGGCCACTAACGGACAAAACGGGTTCCCCCAAGCGATTTAAGGTATAGTTTAAATCCATTCGTTGGGATTCCGCCAAATAAGTCCCAACACCTTGAAAATTACCCATGTAAAACTTATCCAATCGAAGCGAGTCAACAATCATCCAGGAGTCGACGCGCGTATTTTGATACCAATTTTGTACACTAATTTCAGCATTCAATTCTCCATTCGCTTTAATTGCGAGAAGAGGTTCAAGGGTTGCTAATTGAAATTTATTTGCACGAAATCGTAAGGTTTGCGTTGAATCTAATGACAAGCTTCCTTGCAAGGCAATCGATTGTTTTTTGTTTGATATTAATACATGCTCGGCTTTCCATTCTTGACCTTTCAGGGTTACCATATTTTCAGGATCAAAGGCCCAATCTTGTCCTAAGATTTTTAGGTAGGAATCCTTAAATCGCAAGGATAGACCATCTTTTTCAAATCTCCAATTGCCTCCAAAATGTGCCGAATTATCATCACCAGCCTGTTTGAAATCAACATCAAAATTAATTCGATCCTGATCCCAAAGTGCATTTAATTTAAAGTTTTCGGTGGGAGTCAAGAAATTCAGCTGCTGCCTTCTTGATTGAAAAACAAGGCTAGAAGATACCTCGGGACCCCCTAAAAACTTGGAACTTTGAAGAGAAAAAACGGATTGATAAAATTTATACCCACCAAAAACGAGTGTGTCAGGATAAGACTCTAAACTAACAGAATAGGTTCTCCCCTTAGAAACGTTCCCAGTAAAAATAGTATTTCGGCCTATGCCAACCGACGGGTAAAACCTAGATAAAATGGGTTGGGCTTGATGGCAAATGATGGTGAAATCAGCAAAATATTTATCATTGATATCATATTTTCTCTTGGTATAATAAGCATTCCTTTCGTCTTCTTTTTTATTAAAATACAATAGATATTCATCGGCTAATTGGCCCAGTTCTGCTTTCATTTTAGTCGGCTTAAAATCTCCGTTCAACTCCACTGAAATCAAATCAGAATTCAATCGGTACTGCCTGAATCCAACATTA
>CAMARL010000093.1 GCA_945860325.1 Spirosoma fluviale
ATTATGAAGCGCACCCATTATTATTTAATCGTATTCTTATTTCTTTCTATTGCATCTTTTGCTCAACAAACAGGAGTTATTAGAGGAACAATTAAAGATGTAAAATCCAAAGAGGATATCATTGGGGCTACCGTTCTAATTCAAGGAAGCACTAAAGGAGCCGCCACAGACATTAATGGTTTTTTCACTTTTGGAAAATTAGCCGTTGGCACCTACTCATTAAAAATCTCTTTTGTAGGATATCAATCTAAAATTTATGAAAATGTTAAGGTAGAGGCAGACCAAGTGACTGACTTGAATTTAACTATAGCAGAAGAATCATCCACTTTAGCTGAGGTAAAAGTGGTCGCACAGCGACTAACGAATACTGAGGTATCTGTTATTTCGGAAATTAAGGCGGCTCAATTAGTCGTGAGTGGGATTTCAGCCGCACAGATCACGAAGACTTTGGACCGTACGGCTGCTGAAGTTGTGAAGCGTGTTCCTGGTGTTACGATTTTTGGCGAGCGCTTTATTAATATTCGTGGTTTGAATGAACGCTACAACACGGTTCAATTAAATAATGCCTTTGCTCCTTCGATGGAGACAGATGTGCGTTCTTTTTCTTTTGATATTATTCCTGCCGGTCAAATCGATCGTATTTTGGTTTTTAAATCGCCTTCTGCGGAAATTCCTGGTGAGTTTGCTGGTGGGGTTGTGAAAATCTTCACCAAATCAATTCCTGAAAACAACTTTTTAACTTTAGATATATCTAGTTCTTATCGTGAAGGGACTACGGGAGCGGATTTTTATGCAACTAAAAATTCCAACATGGCTTGGACTGGATTTGATCAAGGCTATTTTAACTTGCCAAAATCTTTCCCAGCTACTCGCCCTCAATTAATTAGTTTGACTGGAACTGCGCGGGATGTAGTAGGTACTTCGTTGAAAAACATTTGGGTAGCAGATAAGTCAAGTGCCCTACCGGATATGCGGGCTTCTTTATCAGGAGGTTTCAAATTTAATTTAGGAGAAACTAAAATAGGTAATATCACCGCAGTAAATTATTCGAATACGCGTACTTTTTTCCAAATGGATCGCAATGAGTATGGGTATTCTCAAATCGAGAAAACAGGTAAACCAGATAATGTATTTAATTTTAAGGACAAGCAATATAGCAATGGTTTACGTGTCGGTGTTTCCACTAACTGGTCTGCTCGCTTTGCAGGAGGGTCGGTTATTGAATTTAAAAATCTTTACAATTCATTAGCAAATACTCAATATATCCAACGATATGGATTTGATAATGGGTCTATTTGGGACATCCGTTCGTTTGATCAAGTATTCAGAGGTATTTACACGGGTCAGTTGACAGGCCGTCACGAATTTCAGGACGGTACATTAAAAATGGACTGGATGCTTGGGTATAATTCAGCATTCCGTAATCAGCCTGATTACAAACGTTTTAGGTATAATGCTGATGGGACTAACTTAAGTTTATTAATTCCTAATGGTGCGGCTCAAACAGCTGTTTTAGGAAGAACCTTTATTAATTTAGATGAAAGCGCACAAACAGCGGCCTTAAATTTAATTAAGAAAGTAGCCTTAGGAGCCAAAGATTCAGGAAATGAATTGGAGTTAAAGGCGGGTTTATTTTATGAAGATAAAACAAGAAATTTTACTGCTAGAAATATTGGCTATGTAAAATCGACACCTTCGTTTAGAACTACATTGCCGATTGACCAATTATTCGACCCCTCTAACTTCAATACTTTCACGGGTATTCGTATCGATGAGCAGACGAATCCGAATGACTCTTACAAAGCAACTAACAATTTGGTTGCAGCATATGCTTCGGCTAATGTTGCTCTCGGTAAAAAACTTAACGTTATTGCGGGTTTAAGGGGTGAGCAAAATGCACAAAAACTTAATTCGTTTGACCAATTAGGTAAGGCGATAAACTACGACAACTCACGATTGGATTTATTGCCTTCAGTGAATTTGACGTATAACTTTACGGAGAAATCACTCCTTCGTTTGGCCTACGGAAAAACGTTAAATAGACCTGAGTTTAGAGAGTTAGCACCTTTTTCTTTTTATGATTTCGTAAACAATCGTTCGATTTCGGGTAATCCAACTTTGAAAAACGCCGACATACAAAATTTCGATTTTCGTTTCGAGAACTATCCTACTCCTTCAGAATTATTTAGTGTAGCTGCATTCTACAAAAGCTTTACGAATCCAATCGAAGTAATTTTCGAAGCAGGATCTAATCCAATTTTAAATTTTGCGAATGCTCAATCGGCATTCTCAACAGGCCTAGAGGCTGAAATCAGAAAGAATTTATCAGCTGATCGTCCAAATACTTTATTAGGCAAAACCAGCTTAGTTTTTAATGCTACTTACATCTACAGTCGTGTAATATTAGACCCTTCCATCGCAGCAACACAATCTGACAATCGTCCATTACAAGGTCAGTCGCCTTACATTATTAATGCAGGCTTGAATTACAATGATTCAAAAAGAGGTTTGCAGTTGAATTTCAACTACAATGTCATTGGAAAAAGAATATTTGCTGTAGGTAACAACTTTGGTGCTCCTTACCCAGATTGGTATGAAATGCCAAGAAACGTAGTTGATTTAAATTTCTCTAAAGAAATTACTAAATGGATTATGATTAAGGGAGGGGTTACGGACTTATTAAATCAAGACAATTATATATTACAAGACGGAAATCAAGATGATAATTTTGATAAAGGTAGAGATCAAATTATTCAATCTTATGTTCCAGGAAGAGTAATTTCTTTAGGTGTGGTGATTTCACCATTTAATAAATAGTTCCAATAATTAATAAATAGTTCCAATAAAATAAATAATAACTAAACAATTAATTTCAATGAAAAAATTACAAGTTAACATGTTTAAATTGCTTTCTATTTTGGCCATTTTCACGGTCACTTTAACAGCATGTCAAAAAGAAGAAGAGGTTTTTCCTGCTCCTTCGGTTAGTTCATCTGGCACATTAGCTGGTATCATCGGTGCTACTGTTCAAGTAAAAGCTACGATCAATGCCCCAGCAGGTATTAAGTCAATCACTGTTTTGAAAAATGGTGCAGCTTTTGATTCAAAGGTATTAACTGGCGAAAAAACGTATGAATACATCAAGGATTATGTGATTGATGGAACGGCTAATTCGACTGTTAATTTTACTATTCAAGTAACGGATTCAAAAAATCAGGTTTCATCTTTAGTAGCGATTCCGGTAACTGTTTCGGCTATCCCTCCTAAATCGATTGTTGACGTGGAAGGTGTGATCGAAGGCAATGTAACTTGGACTGCTAATAAAATCTACCGATTGAAAGGTTTCGTTCGCGTGGGTGAAGAATTAGTTGCAGGTACAGTTACTAAAGTTGGTAATTTAACGATCGAAGCTGGAACTACTATTATCGGTGATATCGCAACAAAAGGTACTTTAGTTGTGCATCGTGGATCTAAAATAAATGCCATCGGTACAGCTACTGCGCCAATTGTATTTACTTCAGGTCAAGCAGTAGGAACGCGTAATCCAGGTGACTGGGGTGGTGTTGTTATTTGTGGTAAGGCTACAAATAATCAAGGCGCTAACGTCGAATTAGAAGGTGCATACAAAGGTTTCCATGGTGGAACTACAGATAATGATAATTCAGGAACTTTGAAGTATGTCCGTATTGAGTATGCGGGTGTTCCTATCATCCCGAATGCTGAGATTAACACATTAACGATGGGTTCGGTAGGTTCTGGAACTGTTATCGAATATGTTCAAGCTTCTTATGGTTTAGATGATTCATTTGAGTGGTTCGGTGGAACAGTTAATGGTAAATATTTAATTGCTTACAAAGGTACAGATGATGATTTCGATTGCGATTTCGGTTGGTCTGGAACAGTACAATTTGCTTTAGGTTACCGTGATGGAAACTTAGCGGATGGTTCTGGTTCAAATGGTTTTGAGGTTGACAATGATGGGGCTGGTTCAGCTAAGGCTCCATTCACAGCACCTATCTTTGCTAACGTATCTATCATAGGGCCAAGAGCCAATAACACATCTTTCGTAGATTTGAACTTTCAAAATGGCGCTCAATTACGTCGTAACACTAAGATCAAAATTTACAATACATTCATGACGGGTTATCCTACAGGTTTGTACATTGATAGTCAAAGAGGCGACGCTAAGGGAAATGCTCTAAGAGGTGACTTAGTAACTAAAAATATGGTGATTGCGGGTACGGCTTCTCATGGAGGAACTACTGGTTTCGGTGGAGGAAATACAATCATCTATGGTTTAGGTGTTGCTGTTTCTGATGTTGAGCAATTAGCAAAATCATCTACAAATGTTTCTATTCTAATTGGTACAGAAACTCCTACTCAGTGGTTTAAAGGGATCGCTGGAAATAAAATTTTAGCGTCTACTGCTAATACAGGTATATCGTCTAACCTTTGGGCTCTTTCTGGTCGTCCTACTTTCACAGTAGCTGCTGGTGGAACTGAGTCATTGATTGGTACAGCTTTGCCAACGTTAACTGGTACAACTGCTACGGATTATGTAGGTGCTTTCAAGGATACAGATTGGACTGCTACTTGGGCTGAATTTGCGCCTAACACAGTTCTTTATTTAAAATAGTAAGCTTACACAAAGGGGTCGTCTGGTATTCAGATGACCCCTTTTTTTATACACCAATGAAAAAAATACTTGCACCAATATTCATCAGTTTGTTTATATTTTCAGCTTGTCATTCTAAAGATGAAGCAGAATATTATTTCTCTGATGCTGAGCGAGATACGTTGTTAACCAATGTGATAACCTTCGTCTCGGAAAATGCAACTTATGGAAACCTTGACAACAGGTTTCAAAAGAAATTTAGGGCTGAATATGTCAGCCGATTGCCATTATATCACTTTGTCAAATTGACAAAAATGGAAAATGGAGAATGTTATTTTTTATTGAGTAGGCCAGTGGCGAATTTAAAAAGTTTGCGCCGCGGTGTTGTTGGTAAGTTTAGGTTAAAAGATGGAAGCCTTATGCCTGAGAATTTTGAGGAGGTGGTTAATACACCTCACTTTAGTGAAGAACTGGTGGTTGAGCGTGGTACTTTTCTCTTTCAAGCGCTTATTAAAAAAGGAAATTTAGATGAATACTTAACTATGAAACATTATGTGGAGTGGCCAGATAAGTATTTGAAGTATGATATTAAAAAGAACACTTGGGTTTCTTCCCTAGGACTCTAAAATTTTATATTGGTGTATTATTGATAATGCCGCGGGGGGTTCCTTGCGGCATTTCTGTTTATAATTGTCTGAGAATAGCCAACTGTAATTCGCTGTATCATTAAATTTCGCCTTCCTTATGCTGTTATTTTGAACCAGCTATTTAAATTGATTATTTCAACCTCCTGTAAAAATATAAACTAGACAAACTACTTATCATAAGACCTACAATTCCTAGTATCACAATCCAAGTGAAAAATAAAGATGGTAGGTTTAAATTAGGCAATATAAAACCCGTAAATAGCAATAGAACGTTGTAGCCTAAGTACCCGATAGAGTCCACGATATACATTAAAAAACCAATGTTGGCCTTATGTCTAGTGATGGCGATCATCCGCTCAAAAACAGAGGTGGTTATCGTTAAATAAGGTAAATAGATACCAAACCCTGTTAATACAATTAACCAAAATGGATCTAAGTGATTCACTCCCCACACTCCTGCGATAAGTAAAAACAGGTAGCCTGTTGCGATGGCTGACATACTGATAAAAAATGCGATGTGATTTTTCTTGATTAATACAAGGCTCCCATTGATAATTAATATCCCCACGGTGACCCAAATTTCCGTTTGTGAATAGATGGATGCCTCGCCTACAAAACCTAAATATTTCCATATTTCCGGGGCAAAATCAGAGCGAACTCCCCTTAAAAGTGAAGCAAATAGATACAATAAGCTAATGCATAGAATTCCAGGCCACAACTCTTTAACTAGTGCGATGCGATCTTTTTGAGTCATGGCTGACCTTTCCGCTCGGTCTTCCTTGTCCTGCTCCGTAGGCCTTGGAATTTTTGTCAACATCCATACAAAAAACACGAAAGGCAAAGTATAGATCAAGCCTGCCAACGAAGGCATCCAATGTTCAGCTACCGATGTATTTAATAACCAGGTGCCCACAGATTTAGAAACGCCATCCGCTAAAATAAAGCTACTGCCTAACGCTGCTATAAATAATTCGGTGTTTTTTTTGCCTTCCAAGAAGCCTTGAATATACCCAAAAATCATGCCGAGGGGCAATCCATTGATCACTAAAAATAGAATACTGTATGGCCTAGGAACTAGTCCAAAACCGACCAAGGCCATTTCAGCAATAAGTATACTGATCAGAATTGCGCACGTCCTTTTTTCCCACGAAATCCCTGAAACGATGAATATTCCACACCATTTGGATAACATGTAACCAGCTATCTGAGAAGAAATTAAGATTGATTTCCAAGGAATTCCTATCCAAAATTGATCCGTATATAAACCTGCAGTAAAAGGTTTTCGAAACCCGTAGACGCAAAAATAACAGCCAAAAGCCGCTACCATGGACCACAATGGATGGTTAAATACGAGCTTTCCAGAAAAATTTATTCGATTATTATTGGCGTTCATTTAACAAAAGCCTCCATATACGGAACGTAAAAAGACAAATCCTTTACTTGTAAATTTTCTATTTTGGCTTGATCATCGAATCGCCTTAATTTAACAGCATCTGCGTAATATGGATTCTTTTCAAATTCTTTACATTCATCGGCCGACATAGGACCTCCCTGTAAACCTAAACTGATGATGGATGGCTCACTTAAAATATCTAGATATTCCGGCTCTACCGTACATAAATATCTTTTGGCCGCCACATGCAATCGCACGGGCTCTACTACTTCTTGCGTAAAATATTGTTGGAGAAAGTCATTGGCTAAATTTTCATGTAAATCATCGATCCCATTTTCTGGGGCATCATCAGGTAAATGATGCAACAAATGTCCAATATCATGTAAAATACCTGCGACGATAATATTCGTTTTTTCACCTGCCTCATCGGCAAAATGTGCCGCTTGTAACGCATGTTCCAATTGGCTTACGGCCTCTCCTCCGTATTGAGAATCCCCATGATTTTCAAACAAAT
>CAMARL010000094.1 GCA_945860325.1 Spirosoma fluviale
CGTGGTGGCAGGTATTGTGGTCATTTTAATATCTGTTATTATTGTAGGCATAGGAAACTCGTTTAGCTAAAGATGGCCATTTTTGAATTTATACATATAGATGAATTTTCCTCGACTCCGAAATATCGCCAACTGGCGCATTCGATTATCGAGGCCATTCAAAAAAATAAGTTAAAAAAGGGAGATGTTTTGCCTTCCATTAATGAAGTTAGTTTTCATTATTATATTTCTAGAATAACCGTTGAAAAGGGCTATAATTATTTAAAATCAATCGGGATTGTCGATTCGGTTCGAGGAAAAGGCTTTTTTATCAATGTAGATTCTATTCCCGTCACCTATCGGATTTTTTTATTGTTCAATAAACTTAGTGAGCATAAGAAAATTATCTACGATGCTTTTGTTAAAGAGTTGGGAGAAAATGCAGCCATTGATTTTTATGTATATAACAATGACTTCAATTTGTTTAAGCGTATTATCGAACGTAGAGAAAAAGATTATTCCCATATCGTCATCATCCCACATTTTCTTGAGGATGATTTAGCAGCCTACAAACTAATCAACACCCTACCTAAAGAGAAATTGATTATTGTGGATAAGAAAATTCCAGGGATTACGGGTCAAATTGCCATGGTTTACGAGAATTTTGAAAAAGATATTTATGCAAGTTTAATGGAGGCCAAGGATTCGTTAGCAAAATATAATCGAATCAATTTGATTTTTCCATCTCACAATTATTATTCCATTGACATTGTCCATGGTTTTAAAAGTTTTTGCCAAGACTTTGCTTTTGATTATGCTGTGTTAGATTCACCTACCAATGTCAATCTCTTACATGGTGATGTATTTATTACTGTCATGGAAGATGATTTGATTATTTTGTTGGACCAAATATTAGCACAAAAATTGCGGATAGGTGTTGATTTAGGTCTTATTTCCTATAACGAAACTCCCATAAAAAGATTGATTGGCCAAGGAATTTCCACCATATCTACGGACTTTGAGCAATTAGGAATTTCAGCAGCAAAACTTGTTATGTCAGGAGACAAGGTCCAAATTGAAAATCCTTTTTACTTTACGCACAGGCCATCCATTTAATGCCTGTTTGGTTGGCTCATCTTTAGGAACTTTACTGATTACAGGTATTTTTTCTTTGCTTTTTTGCAAAAAAAATAGCAATTTTAGGGTTTAAGTTTAATTAAATAGATTAAAATATTAAATTTTTACAATGAGCAATTCCCCAAAAACCTTGTTTGATAAAGTCTGGGATTCACATGTTGTTCGTCAAATTGCTGACGGGCCAGATGTTTTTTTTATAGACCGACATTTTATTCATGAAGTGACTAGTCCTGTAGCCTTTTTAGGTTTAGAGCAAAGAGGGCTTGGTGTTTTATTTCCTGAAAAAACGTTTGCAACTGCAGATCATAATACACCTACGATAAACCAACATCTTCCTGTTGAAGATCCTTTGTCGGCAAATCAATTGCTGCAATTGGAGAAAAATACAAGCAAATATGGCATTTCACATTGGGGTTTAGGGAATCCCAAAAATGGTATTGTTCATGTGGTCGGTCCTGAAAATGGAATTACTTTACCCGGGATGACGATCGTTTGTGGGGATTCACATACCTCTACGCATGGAGCCTTTGGCGCTATTGCCTTTGGAATAGGTACTTCTGAAGTGGAAATGGTTCTTTCTTCACAGTGTATCATGCAACCTAAACCGATTAAAATGCGGATTAATGTAAATGGCCAATTAGGAAAAGGTGTGACGCCAAAAGATGTGGCTTTATATATTATTTCAAAATTATCAACTTCAGGTGCCACAGGTTATTTTGTGGAATATGCAGGAGATGTTTTTGAAAATATGTCCATGGAAGGACGTATGACAGTGTGTAATTTAAGTATTGAGATGGGTGCTAGGGGTGGAATGATTGCTCCAGACCAAACTACTTTTGATTATATCGATGGCAGAGAATTAGCTCCAAAAGGAGCAGATTGGGATAAGCAATTGGCCTATTGGAAAACATTGAAAACAGACTCTGGTTCAGTATTTGACAAAGAAATTACTTTTTTAGCTTCCGACATAGAACCTATGATTACTTATGGGACCAATCCGGGTATGGGTATGGGTATTTCAAAAAATATTCCTCAAGCGAAGGATTTGGAAGGAGGCGCGTCAAGTTATGCTAAGTCATTAGATTACATGGGCTTTGAGGAGAATGATTCGATGATAGGTAAAAAAGTGGACTATGTATTCATTGGGTCTTGTACAAACGGCCGTATAGAAGATTTTAGAGCATTTGCTTCGATCGTTAAAGGTCGGAAAAAAGCGGATCATGTAACGGCTTGGGTCGTTCCAGGTTCACATGTGGTGGAAGCTCAAATACATGAAGAAGGTATTTATGATATTTTGACTGAGGCGGGTTTTGCCTTACGCCAACCAGGTTGTTCGGCTTGTTTAGCCATGAATGACGATAAGATTCCTGCTGGAAAATATGCGGTGAGTACATCGAATCGTAATTTTGAAGGTCGCCAAGGACCAGGTTCAAGAACCTTATTGGCCAGCCCTTTAGTAGCCGCAGCAGCTGCAATTACTGGGGTTGTAACAGATCCAAGACAATTTTTATAATATTTAAAAAGATTATTATGGCTTACGATAGTTTTAAAGTTTTACGTAGTTCTGCCGTTCCTTTGCCCATTGAAAATGTAGATACGGATCAAATCATTCCAGCTCGTTTTTTGAAGGCTACCGAACGAAAAGGTTTTGGTGACAACTTATTTAGAGATTGGCGTTATGATAAAAACGACCAAGCAAAATCTGATTTTATTTTAAACAACCCTACGTATTCGGGTAAGATATTAGTGGGTGGGAAAAACTTTGGATCAGGTTCATCTCGGGAACATGCTGCTTGGGCTATTTATGATTATGGGTTTCGCTGCGTAGTTTCTTCATTTTTTGCTGATATATTTCGTGGCAACTCAATCAATGTAGGTATATTACCTGTTCAAGTAAGTCCAGAATTTTTACATCAAATATTTACAGCGATGGAAAAAGATCCGAAAGCAGAATTGGAAATAAGTCTTCCTGAACAAACCATTACGATTGTTTCAACTGGTGCTTCCGAATCTTTTGAGATTAATGGGTACAAGAAAAATAATTTATTAAATGGCTTTGATGATATCGATTATCTTCAAGCGATGAAAGGGGAAATAGCTACGTTTGCACTTAACCGATAAGCATTTGAAACGCCACATAGAAATAATGGACACGACTCTTCGCGATGGAGAACAAACAAGCGGGGTGTCGTTTTCAGCTTCAGAGAAATTAACAATTGCGCAATTACTTTTAACTGAATTAAAAGTTGATCGTATTGAAATTGCCTCTGCTCGGGTTTCTGATGGCGAGTTTCAAGCAGTGAAAAAAATCACAGAATGGGCAGCTATTCATGGTTATCTGAATAAAGTAGAGGTGTTGACTTTTGTGGATGGCGGAACTTCGGTGGATTGGATGATATCTAGCGGTGCTAAAGTTATGAATTTACTGACCAAGGGTTCTTTAAATCACTTGAAGCACCAACTGAAAAAATCACCAGAACAACATTTTTCTGAAATAGCTGAATCCATTCATTTGGCCGTTTCTAAAGGTTTAGAAGTAAATGTTTATTTGGAAGATTGGAGTAACGGGATGCGGAATAGCAAAGAATATGTGATTGACTACCTTGACTTTATCCAACATTTACCTATCAAACGCATTTTATTGCCTGATACTTTAGGGGTTTTAATTCCTTCTGAGGTCGCAGCATTTATTTCGGAACTCGTTCAGCGGTATCCAAAAATTCATTTTGATTTTCATGCGCACAATGATTATGATTTAGGTACTGCCAATGCGCTTGAAGCCGTTAGGAATGGAGTTCATGGATTACATTTGACGGTTAATGGCATGGGTGAGCGGGCAGGTAATGCTCCTTTAGCCAGTGTTATAGCTGTTTTGAATGACTATCAAAAAGATGTTTCTACTTCTGTCTGCGAAAAATCATTGTATAGTGTGAGTAAGTTGGTCGAGACTTTTTCAGGATTTAGAATTCCTGCCAACAAGCCCGTGGTGGGTGAAAATGTCTTTACCCAAACTGCAGGAATTCATGCAGATGGAGATAAAAAGAATAATTTATATCACAATGATTTAATGCCAGAGCGTTTTGGGCGGGAGCGTAAATATGCATTAGGTAAAACGAGTGGCAAGGCAAACATCGCTAATAATTTGGCCCAATTAGGTATTCAACTTTCGGATCAAGATCTGAAAAAAGTAACCCAACGGATTATTGAATTAGGAGATAGAAAAGAGGTAGTAACTCAAAACGACCTTCCTTATATTATTTCAGATGTTTTGGATAGCAGTGCGATTGAGGAACGTGTTCAAGTTTTAAATTATGTGCTGACACATTCCAAGGATTTACGGCCATCTGTTACATTAAAAATTTCCATTGACGGTGAGTATTTTGAAGAACATGCACAAGGCGATGGACAGTATGATGCTTTTATGAAAGCATTATTAATCATCTTTGAAAAAAATGGTAAAATATTACCTCAATTAAAAGATTATGCGGTTCGAATTCCACCAGGTGGTGATTCAGATGCATTATGTGAAACGATTATTACTTGGGCTCACGGCGATCGCGAGCTAATTACTCGAGGCTTAGATTCTGATCAAACGGTTTCTGCGATCAAAGCCACTCAGAAAATGTTGAATTTAATTTAAAATAAAAATGGTGAAAAAGCATATTTTAATTGTTCCCGGGGATGGAATAGGCCAAGAAGTTACGGCAGTAGGTAAAAAAGTGTTAGAGAAAATTGCGGCCAAATTTGGTCACGAGTTTACATATGATGAGGCATTAATTGGGCATGAGGCGATCGAGGCCACGGGTGACCCACTTCCTGCAGAGACTTTAGCAAAAATGAAAGCTTCGGATGCCGTTCTTTTTGGCGCCGTAGGTCATCCCAAATATGATAATGATCCTTCAGCCAAAGTTCGACCTGAGCAAGGTTTATTGCGAATGCGGAAGGAATTAGGTTTATATGCGAATTTGAGACCCATCAAATTATTTGATGAATTATTAGGAGCGTCTAGTATTAAGCCAGAAATTTTAAAAGGAGCGGATATCTTATTCTTTCGTGAATTAACTGGGGATATATATTTTGGGGAAAAGGGTCGCAAAAATAATGGGGATACCGCCTATGATGTGGCTGAATACAGCCGCTATGAGGTTGAGCGTATTGGCCGAAAGGCATTTGATGCAGCGATGACACGTAAAAAGCATTTAGTTTCCGTAGATAAAGCGAATGTGTTAGAGTCTTCTCGCTTATGGAGAGAAGTTATTCAGAAATTAGCTTTGGAATATCCTGAAGTTACGGTGGAATATCAATTTGTGGATGCGACTGCGATGTTGTTAATTAAAGATCCTAAGCGTTTTGATGTGGTTGTAACTGCTAACTTATTTGGTGACATTTTAACGGACGAAGCCTCTCAAATTGCAGGTTCTATGGGGATGTTGGCTTCTGCGTCCATCGGTGATGGAACAGGTGTTTATGAGCCCATTCATGGTTCAGCACATGATATCACGGGCAAAGGCTTAGCGAATCCATTAGCTTCCATTTTATCAGCGGCATTGTTGTTAGATATATCATTTGGCTTAAAGGAAGAATCAGAGACGATTATTAATGCGGTGGATACTTTATTGAAAAAGGGTTTTAGAACTCGGGATATTGCGGATGCTAGTACTCCTGCTAACATGATTTTAGGTACTGAGGCCATTGGCGAGGAAATTCTAAAATTGATTTAATTCCAAATATTTGTATTTTTATGCTCAGGGATTTGTCTCTGAGCATTTTTTATGGAAGTAATTGTCGTTTTAGGTTCTCCCAATTTTCCTGATGGTACTTTAGGTCCCATTGCCTTGGATCGTTTGCAAGGTTGCTTGTCTATATTTAATCCCCAAAAACATAAAATACTTTGTACGGGTGGCTTTGGTACTCATTTTAATACGAGTCCCATCGCACATGCGAATTACCTAAAGGATTTTTTAATCCAAAAAGGAGTTCCTTCAACTGCTTTTTTACCGTTGGCCCTCTCTTCAAACACCGTTGAGGATGCAGTGATGTCCAAATCTATTCTGATAAAAACTGAATTTAAAGACCTTGTAATTATCACATCAGAATATCACGTAGCCCGAGTTAAATTTATATTCACTGAAATTTTAAAAGATTTTAATTTGAATTTCAATGCGGTTACACATCATTCCATAGATGATGTGTTGGAGCCATTGATCCAACATGAAAAAATGGCTATGGACCAGTTAAATTTAAATGGATTGTATTATTAAATTTTTTAAATATGAAAAATTACATATTCTGCTTTCTTCTTTTATTTTCATCCTATTTTTCGATTGCGCAACAGAATACTTTAAAGCCGATTGAAGTAACTGATATGTTGAAAATTAAAACGATTGGAAAGCCTCAAATTTCTCCTGATGGTTTACATGTTCTTTTTTCGATCATGGAAATTAAAGATGATGTGGATAAAAAAGGAGATTTTACCTATGTAACCCAATTGTATTTGGGTGAAATAAAAAGTAAATCCTATAGGGCGCTGACTTCTGGCAAATATTCTATTTCATCCCCTTCATGGAGTCCAGATGGACGTTCAATCTTATTTTCTAGAGATGTGGGCAATAAATCCCAAGCATATATCATGAAGTTAAATGGGGGAGAACCTATGGCTTTGACCGCATCATTGAGAGATGTAATGAATTCTGTTTGGTCTAAAGATGGCCAGTTTATCTTTTATCAGGAACGCAAATCAATGAAAGAATATTTGTTGGATTCCTTAAATAATCCGTCAAAATTGATCCCTTCTTGGAACATTGAAAAACCAAAATTAGATGCAAATGTTTATGTTGGTTCGTCTAAAGTAAACCCCAATGGAAACTTAAAGGAGGTTCGAGCTTATTTGTATCAAAATGAAAAAGATAAGAAGGCAAAAGTAATTAATCGGTTAAACTTTCAAGAAGAGACCACGACAACGGGTGAATTCCCAATTAACTTATTGTTTAAAATTGCCGTGAATGGGTCCTCTAAACCCGTATTAATTAATAATCCGTATGAA
>CAMARL010000095.1 GCA_945860325.1 Spirosoma fluviale
AACTGGGATTGAAACTGATGAGGAATCACCACCGGTGGCGACATTTGTCCGCCAAAATCGGAAACAATAAAAAGCTTGGGGTGTAATTGTTTAGCATTTTGTAGTGCCGACAAATGCGAAGACTCAATGAAAGGTAAATCGCAAAGCAAAACCATAATATCGTCTTGCTTATCAGCCAACATGCGTAGGCCTTCCGCCAATGTCGACCCCATCCCTTCCGACCAATGTTCGCTAATGGAAAATTGGACCTTAGAATTTGTGCGTTGAAGTTTAAGCAAAATCTCGCTAGATTTTTCAGTTTCAGCGCCGATTAAGACTAAAATTTCAGAACACACGGAAAGGGCTTGTTGGCACGTCCGCTCTAACAAACTCTTTCCTAGGTACTGAAACAAAATCTTAGGCTCTCCTAACCTTGAGGAACGACCCGCAGCTAATATTAATCCGATCATCCGTTTTGGTCTGTATCAAAAAGAGAGAAATCATGACTGACACGATGTTTCTTAGTATTTACTTTTAAGTTATAAATGGCCATCTAAGGATATTTTTTACGAAATTGAATTTACAGAAAAATTATAGTTAATCCATATAGATCGCTATTTTTGTCACATGTTAAGCCTAGAGGAACAGCATTTCATCCAAGTACATGCGGACCAGGATCCTCATCAAATCGCCTTGTCGGGAAAAAAATATCCTAGTTATGATCTAAGTAAATTAGCTAGTCAAATTCAGACTCGACAAAAATTAGCTTTTAAATTACCTTCTTGGGTGAGTCATGCAAACCTCTTTTTCCCCCCATCGATTTCCTTAGAACAAGCTTCCTCGGAAGCGACCGCTAATTTTAAAGCGAATATTGTTCATGGAAATGTCCTCGATGCCAGCGGTGGAATGGGCGTGGATTCAGCGGCATTTGCTAAAAAAGCGAATCAAGTCGTATATGTCGAAAGGCAACAAGACCTCAAAGAAATCACGGCTTATAATCATGCGCAATTAGGTCACACCAATATCCAACATATTCTTGGGGATGGCCTTGCCTATCTGGATCAAGCCGATTCCACATTTGATTTTATCTACCTAGATCCGGCTCGAAGAAATGCCAAAGGAGACAAAGTCCTATTATTCAAAGACTGTGAACCGAATGTGCTAGATTTTTTACCCTTGATTAAAGATAAAAGCCAATTATTACTTAAAACAAGCCCGCTTCTGGATTTGGAGCGCGCCATTTTAGAGCTTGATGGAGTGGATAAAATATGGGTGGTTTGCATTAAAAATGAAGTAAAAGAAATTTTATTTCTCAAGTCAAAAGATGCCACACTAGACCCCGTGATTGAAGTCATCGAGTTGAATTCAAAAAGTTCGTACCTTTTTTCAGGAACATTAGGAACTGAAAAAAGCAAACAAACGAAGGTAGGGAACATTTCAAATTTCCTGTATGAACCTCATCCAGGCCTATTAAAAGCTGGATTTTTTAAATCTGTGGAAACAGAAGACGTTTTTAAATTAAATTCAAACACCCATTTATATTCTTCCAAGGAATTGGATACTAAATTTCCAGGAAAATCGTTTCAGGTCATAGAAACAGGACCTGTGGATATGGGTTGGCTTAAAAAACATTTACCCAACAAGCAAGTGAACATTAGCACTCGGAATTTTCCAGGAAAGCCTGAAGATTTAAGAAAAAAACTGAAATTGAGTGATGGTGGTGATTTAACCTTATTTGGGTACAGAAATCATCTAAATCAAGTTGAGCTAGCGCTAACGCAAAAATGTACTATTTAGTCAATTAATTTAGTTAAAACATATAACTTTATAACTTGTTAATACATCAACATTTCAAATTCATATGAAAAGTCTATTATTAGGTATTTTTATATTCATCGCATATGTTCCCTTGTCGGCCCAAGTATTTTCGGGTTTGGCGGAAATAGATAAAGCTAAAAAAGAAGGCTTTTATACCTATTTAAATACGGAAGAGAAAAACATAACGAATGCCTGGAAAGAATATTTAAAGAAGACAGGGACCGTAGACGCCGGTAGAGCGGGCTCCATTCACGTAGACCAAGCAAGAATATCGTCCATTTCAGATAATCCAATCAATCTCCTTTCCATCATTACCGAAGAAAAAAACAAAGTAAAACTTTTTGTTTCGATGCGCGTGGGGCCAGATAATTACATTCAAACGGGGCATGAAAAATTCAAAGAAGCGAGTCAGTGGTTGGAAGAATTTGCTCAAATCATTAATCTACAGGAATCTTTGCGCAAAGAGGAAAGTAAGTTGGCCGAACTCAAAAGTGCCCAATTAAAAAATCAACGGTATGCGGAAAGATTAGTACGTGAACTCGATTCAAACAAGAGACAAACGGAACTTTTGACTAAAAAATTAGAGGAAACTCGAATAGAAAAAGAAAAAATATTAGCAAATCAAGAGCAAAATAAGTTGGACCAAAAAGCCAATGAATTAGCTTTAGAACAGCAAATAAAACAAGTACAATCCGCCAAATCAAAAGTAAAATGAAAAAGATCAACATCCTTAGCGCAGCATTAGTCTGCCTGCTATTCCTGAGCAGTTTTGGGTTAGTAGAGTATAGTGTGATACGTCCCAAATTCAATCTGAGTATCACGGATTCAACGAAATCAAATCAAAATAGAAATGAATTAGTGGGATCTAAGAGTTTAAGTGAAGGACAACCAACTGATCAAAAACCAGAGGAAGAAGAGTCATCTGAAAAGACAATTGTTTCTTTTACTGAGTATTTTGCCATAGCCATTAAAACGATTTTTCTGAAAACAGTTTCGCTATTAATTTCTTTATTTATCTCGTAAATTATTGATTTATGCCCTCATTTAACATCCAAACAAAAATTGGAGCTTCCATGTCATTTGTTTGGTCCCAATTTAATGAGGCATTATTAAAAAAAATATCTCCCCCATTTCCAAAGGTAAATATCCAGCGTTTTGATGGTTGTAGCAAAGGAGATTTAGTCATTCTTGAAATCAACTTGCTTTTCATGAAGGTCATTTGGTCATCAGAAATTACCTATTCCCAACAGGATTCAAATCAATCCGTTTTCATCGATGAGGGAATTAAGGTGCCCTTTGGAATCAATATGTGGAGACACGAGCACTCAATCATTAAAATAGATGAGTCCCGATGTTACATTCAGGATTTTATAACTTATAAAACATCAAATGTTTTTTTAGATATAATTTTATTTCCATTTTTGTGGGGAATGATTTTTTATCGAAAACCATTCTATAAAAAATATCTAACGAATGTAGACCTATGAAATTAACCCTTACTCATAAAATTATCATTGGATTTATTCTTGGTCTTGCATTAGGAGAATTTTTTTACCTTTTCTTTTCGCCAGAAACAAGTCATGATTTAGCCTCCAAGGTTCAAGTGGTCTCCAAGATATTTCTAAGACTAATTAAAATGATCGTAGGCCCTTTGGTCTTTTGTACCTTGGTCGTGGGCATAGCCAAATTAGGTGATTTTAAAGCAGTGGGTAGAATTGGAATTAAGACGATTGGCTACTTTTACTTCGCTACCATTTTATCATTAATCACTGGACTTGTGGTCGTAAACATCACCAAACCAGGCAGTTTACAAAGCTGGCCCAAACCCGCAGCCGGAACAGAAACGGGCATAGATGCTTCCAAGACAAAAACCATGGAAGATTTCATTCTTCATATATTCCCAGACAGCTTTTTCAAAGCCTTAGCGGAAAATGAAATCCTCCAAATTGTGATTTTCTCATTGTTCTTTGGGGTAGCCTTGGGATCCATTGGGGATACGGGAAAAAAACTGATTCATGTGATTGATAATATTGCAGAGGTTGTGTTCAAAATGGTTAATTATGTCATGGAACTAGCACCATATGCCGTTTTTGCAGCTATGACCACGGTTGTGGCCAACAAAGGATTAAGTATCTTGATCAGTTATGGGTATTTAATGGTTTGCTTCTTAGGAGGATTACTCTTCTTTACGGTGGTCATTTTGTGGCTCATATGTATTTTTAACGGCATCCCTTACTGGCGACTATTAAGAGAATTAAAAGAAGCTTTATTAATTTCTTTTTCAACGGCAAGCTCTGAAGCGTCCTTTCCACAAACGATTGCAGCTTTAGAAAAATTTGGCTGTAGCAAACGTATCGTTGGTTTTGTATTACCCTTAGGATACAGCTTTAACCTAGATGGATCCATGTTATACATGACCTTTGCGACAGGATTTATCGCCCAAGCCTACGGAGTTCATTTAAGTTTAGAGCAACAAATTACGATGCTTTTGACCTTAATGATTACTTCCAAAGGAATTGCAGGAGTTCCAAGGGCCTCGCTAGTGATTATCGCAGGAACATTAACGATGTTCAATTTACCTGCTGAGGGAATTGCGTTGCTGTTGGGAGTCGATCCATTTTTAGATATGGGAAGAACGGTGACTTCGGTAGCAGGAAATGGAGTTGCTACGTGTGTGGTTTCCAAATGGGAAGGAGAATTTAATCCCCCAGCGGTTATTGCTTAAAAGTCATTTCAACAGCCTTGCGAGCCGGAATGATGGAGGCTAAGGTGGTAATAGTCAAAACGACTAAGGAAGTCCACACAAAATCCATCAATTCCATTTTGATCGGATATGCATCAATCAATGCATTAGGAATGCCTAATCCAATGATCCCAAAGGTTTGTTGGGCCCAAGCAAAAACAAAACCAAAAACCATTCCTAAAATCGCGCCAGAGAAGCAGATCAAAAATCCTACCCACATGATGGTTTTAAATAATTGAGAACGAGAAATACCAATCGCCAATAAAGTCCGCAGATCTTTTCTTTTCTCGATTACTAATAAAGAAAGGGAATAAAAAAGAGTAAATGAGGCAATTCCCATAACAAAGGCCATGATTAAAAACACAAAAAGCTTTTCTATTTTAATGGCCTTTAACAACATCGCATGCTGTTCATCGCGGGTCTGAATGGAGAAATTGTTTCCTAAAATTTCCTTAATTTGTTGTTGGACTCTTTTTTCATCCACCCCGCTGGCCAACATGATTTCGTAGCCAGATAATTTATCTTCTGCTCCCACCAAATCATTCATCCAATCCAATGGAACGATGACCGTTTGATTATCGAAAGTTTGCTCCACTTCTAATACCCCAGCAGGATAAAAAATATTACTCCGTATAGCTTCCTCATTAATTGAGAATTTTCGCAAAGATTGGTGATTGGGATACCACGCTTCTATGGGCTCAACGACATTTTCAAAACTCATTCCCATGTTTAAAAAAACACCAATGCCCACTAAAGCAAATGATTGCCCCTCACTTTTAAGAAAATAATCACCCTCTACCACTTGTTTTTTTAGGCGATTGGCCAATAAAAAAGAATCATCAACGCCCTTAAAACTAGCAACGACTTGTTTTTTTCCAAAACGAAGCAATGCTTGATCTTCTAAAACGGGATTGATAAATGTGACCCCCGACAAAGCCTTCATTTGATTTAGTTTTTCCTTAGAAATGGAGAAACGTGGCGTATTTTTAGCAATGATTTTTAAGTCCGGATCAAAAGTTTGAAATAAACCTTTTTGAAAATCCTCTAATCCATTAAAGACAGACAAAATTAATATTAATGCCATCACCTCCACTCCCACTCCTACCATAGAAATTCTGGATATTAAGGTGATAAAACGAGCCTTAACAGAGGAACCAAAATAGCGTTTAGCGATGAAGAGCGGAAAGTTCAATGAATTATTTTATTATTAATCTGTATAATCTGAATCTATTTCATCGGAAGCGGGAGGTATGACCAAACCATCAAAAAGTGCTTCGATTTTAGCCGCATAAGCAGCCGTATCGTCAAGAAAAAAAGCCAAATTAGGAATAATTCTGACTTGCTTTCTAATTCTATTAGCTAAAGCATTTCGAATAGCTTTGTTCTTGAATTCTAATTCTTTCATGATTTCGTTGGGTTGTTCGACCAACAAAAAACTGAGATAACACCTAGCCAGTGATAAATCTGGACTGATTTTAACGTCCGTAATGGTCACCATAGCTCCCCCAAAAACTTCCTTAAATTCTTTTTGAAAAATTTCACTCAAATCCTTTTGAATTTGCCTACCAAACTTTTGTTGACGTTTACTTTCCATAATTGCTCCTATTCTTTTCTTCTCAAAATTCTCACAAATTTCACAATAATAATTGGAATCACCGTAATTTAGTCTTTTCAAAAAGAAAATATGTTTCAGATTCTTCGTTCAAGCTCTATTTTTGTTATGATCTTCTTGATCATCATATGGCTATTAACGACGATTATCCTAAGCCAATTTAATTTACAGCCCTATACATGGGAATTTAAAAATTTCCTCATTGGCCAAAATTTAAATCAAGGATATCGAATTTATAAAGATGTAAGAGAAAATATTGGGCCTTTATCGGCCAACTTCTACCAATTAATCGACTTTTTGAAGATCCCAATCACTTGGAATGCCTCCATAGCTACAGGAATTATTATTCTGCAGGCCATTATATTCCAACGAACGATCTCGCGTTATTTATTACTTCCCAGCTTAGGCAACTTACCATTTTTTATCTACAGCCTATTTTTTCATTTTTCCATGGAGTTTTTAGTGCCGAATGGCTCTATGCTAGGTTTAACATTTTTGCTTTTAGCCTGGAATGAAGTATTAGCCCAACAAAGTACCCTAAAAGTGAATGACCGTGTTTTCTTAATTGGACTCTACATCGGAATAGCGAGTGTATTTTTCTTGAGCTATGCTTTATTTATATTTTGGGCCATACTGAGCCTACTTTTTTACTCCAGTATTAATGTCAGACAAATCATTTTACTGATCGTCGGGTTTTCTCTTTTCTACATTTTTACAGGCTTAATATTTTCATATCGAGATAATCTGCAAGCATTTATTGACGTTTATAAAAATTCTGCTTTCGTCGTTTATATTCCAACAACCATACAAATCAAACAAATACTATTAGCCTATATTCCTGCCATGATTTTAGGAATTTGGGGTTTTGTAAAGGTCATTAATAGTACAAAAATTAACTCTAATGCTCAAAAAGCCCAACAAACCAATTTGATGTGGCTATTAACCAGTGTTGTGATCATCTTTTTCATCCCCACCGTCGAGAGAATAAACCT
>CAMARL010000096.1 GCA_945860325.1 Spirosoma fluviale
CTACAGCACATTCGCCGTTTGCTCCTTAATCTTCTCCAACTCATCTTTCATATTCACCACCAAGCGCTGGATTTGAGAATCATTGGCCTTCGAACCGATGGTATTTATTTCCCGACCGATTTCCTGAGCCATGAAGTTGAGCTTCTTGCCATTTCCCTCCGCCAATATATCGATGAAATACTCTAAATGCGTACTTAAACGTACTTTTTCTTCCGATATGTCGAACTTTTCGATGTAATAAACAACCTCTTGTTCGAAACGATTTTTGTCGAAATCCTCATTTAAACCGAGTTCCAACAATGATTTTTTCATGCGCTCACGAATGCCCGGCATGCGAATTAAATCCTGTTCCAATACTTGGTCTAAGCCCGACTTAATGGATGCGATATATTCCCTGAATTTATCTTCTACAATTTTCCCTTCGCGTGCACGGAACTCTTTACATTCGGCAACTGCCTCTTGGATCGCCTCATAAATCACTTGCCACAAAGCCTCAATCTCTTCCTCATTTTCCTCCTTTGCCTCTTGGGAAATGCTTGTTGGCACATTTAAAGCCTGCAAATACAAGGCCCCTTCATCCAAATTCGTAACACCTAAATCCTTAGCCACTCGCTTTAATTCAGCATAATACAAGGCGATCTGTCCTTGCGGTAAAATGCTTGCCTCAACACCCTCATGATTCTTTTGAATCTGAACGCTCAATTCAATTTTCCCTCGCTCTAATTGCTGCGTTAAGAAATTGCGAATTTCAATTTCCCGCGCCGAAATGGATTTTGGAAGCCGACAAAAAATATCCGTAAACTTCGAATTCAAGGTCTTTACCTCCACCCGAATTTGTAATTCTTGCGCCTCTTTTTGGGATTTCCCAAAACCTGTCATCGAATAAATCATATCTTATTTTTAAATGCTAAGCCCAAACCTAAGGCTATAAATAGTAGTAAAGCAATGGACGCGGCCGCGTCTATTTTGTTGCCCATCTCAACCGAATAGGGCTTAAATGTAAACTCGACGGTGTGTTTTCCTGCTGGAACAATCAATCCACGTAACACATAATCAGCCCTTACGTGATTCACCTCTTTCCCATCGATGTATGCTTTCCAGTCTTTGTTGCCTCGATAATAAATCTCTGAAAACACCGCTAAGGATGGTTTACTCACATTAGAGGAATAGCTAAGGTGATTGGGTTTGTACTCTTTCAAGTAGATTACTCCCACCGACATGGAGTCAGGTGCAAAATTTTGTAAAATACTCTTATCCTGTACCTCTAAAATCGCTGTATTTTTAGGATCAAATTTCTCGATATCAGCTAAGGCATCATCAGCAGAATTAGCCCACTGGATATTTTTCACAAACCAGGCATTTCCTAAGGCATTGGGATTTACTTGGGCGATTGGGCTACCTAATGAATCTGCGCCAATAATGTATTTGGTGTTTAACATGTTTAAAACACTCATTTGGGCTGGACTACCCGCAAAATATTTCTCAATCAACTCTTGATAGCGACGAAGTTTAGCCCCATGATAACCTCCTAACGATTGATGATAATACGAAGTCGTCGCATCATTCATAAATGAAACGGTTGAGTTCAATACTCTGAATTGAGTTTTATCAGTTAATATTTGTTGGTCTGCAGGACTCGGTTGAATTTGTTCTTCCAACGTACTTTTGGAAACAAATGCATCATTTCCAAAATAACGTTTGGCCACAGGAGTTAAATCAAAAATACTTAAGAGGACAAGCCCAATTAACCAGATCGATTTCTTTACCTTTTTACTCGTAGCTAACCATAAGATTCCTGTTCCTAAAGCGATCACAAAAAAGCTCCTTAGCGCATCAGATCTAAACAAAACGATTCGATCTAACCGAATACTATTCCAAATGGCCGCATTGATATTGGCATCCTGCAAGATTCCTGCTCCATCCTGTGCGCCCTTAAAATCAAAAAATAAATCGGGCAACAATGCGAAAAACAAACAAATTCCCCCACTTAAACCAAATGAATATAGGAGAGGTTTTTTGATTTCATTAAAACTAGGTTTCTCTTTGATGAATCTTTGTAATCCTAAGATCCCTAGAGCCACCAAACCTAATTGGACAAAGGAAAGCACCATGGTGATGGCTCTAAATTTATTGAATAAAGGAAAATAGTCAAAAAGAACGCCATTAAAGAAAAAGTTTTTACCCCATGAAAAAGTGATGAATAAGACTGTGATCCCAATCAGCCACCATTTTTCAGCTGTTTTTAGATAAAAGGCTGCAAATAAAAATAGGAAAATAACTAAGGCTCCTGCGTAGGCCGGACCTGCCGTATAACTCTGTTCGCCCCAGTAGGTCGGTCCCTTTTCAACAAACCCAAGGACTTGATCTTCAGCCAGACCGGCGTCAACCATCGTTTTGTAGGTGGCAGATTTGGCGCCTCCCAAATTTCCTTGGGATGCACCACCTTTGAAATTAGGGATTAATAAAGTCCCTGTTTCAGAGATTCCATAGGACCAATCAAAAGCATAATTTTTATCCAAACCACTCCCTCTTTCTTTATTGGCCTTCAATTCAGAAGCACCCCGAGTCGTTTCTTTGCTATACTCGTAATTGTTCCAAAGACGCATGGAATGCGTCCCCACGGCCAAAATTAAACCGATGGCCAATAATATTCCTTTGCCAAACCAATCGGCCAAGGCCTTATCTTGAATCGCTTTCGCAAACGTATACAGTTTATAGGCCCCTATTATGAAAAATAAATAATACGTAATCTGAATATGATTTGCATAGAGTTCCAGCGCCATCCCCATGGAGAAAATCGCAGAGCCCAGCCATTTATTTCGCTCCCAACAAATTTTAATTCCTGCCAAAACTACGGGAGCATAGGCTAAAGCCAACACTTTTGAGGTATGTCCCGCGGGAATAATAACCATATTATAAGTCGCAAATGCATACAAAACAGCTCCCGCAAAGCCCAAAATAGGAGAGGCCCCCATCGCCCACAAAAACAGGTACATGCCTATTAATTGGAGTATGAGTAAGTTGACCGGATTGGGAAATAAATTCGTTAAAAAACTCCCCGTATAACTGGATACACTATATGGATAGCTTCCAGAAATTTGAAAAGTAGGCATTCCGCCAAACATGGAATTGGTCCACCAGGCATCCTCGCCACTTATTTTTTTAAATTGTACGCTCTCTCGGGCCGCCGCTTGTGCCTGTTGGATATCATGTTGAATCAGCACTTTTCCTTGAAGTACTGGTCCGCAATAAACGAATGCTATTAGGACAAAACCTAAGATAACCAGTCCATGGGGGACGAAAGAGCGTAAGTCAATTTTCATACCAATTATTGAATGCTAACAAGTTCAAGATCAAATGTTAAATCTTTTCCGGCCAATGGGTGATTTGCATCTAAGGTAACATGTGTTTCAGTTAAATCAGTAATCACTACTTCAACGACCTGACCCCCATCCTGATGCATATTTAAGGAAGCTCCTAAAGCTAATTCGATGTGCGCTGGAATTTGTGAGCGTTCCATGCTCACCGCATTTTCCGGAGAATGCTCTCCATAGGCCTCAGCCGCAGGAATGACGATTGTTTTTTTGTCTCCTATGCTCATGCCTGTTACTCCATCGTCGAAGCCTTTGATGACCATACCAGAACCAATTTGAAATTCTAATGGAGTTCTTCCTTCTGAGGAATCAAAAATAGAACCGTCTGCGTGTTTACCCGTGTAATGTACGGCGACCGTATCGCCAGCTTTTGCAATAGACATAATGAATCGTTAAAAATTGAACAAAGACAAAGGTCAATATTTTTAGCGATTTATTAGGCAATTTGAAGGGCATATTTTTGCTGCAATGGCTAAAGTTCATCCTCGGCAAATTGCAATGATTTTAAAAATTGTTGCTTGGCTGAATCTGTCAACTAATCTTTTAAGGGATGGTCATAAGAATGCTTTCATTTAAATTGGACAAGAAGGGGTTGATATATTTTTTCCTTTGTCAATTTGTTCTACACTTATTTCTTCTGTCAACATTTCTTTAAGAGAATCCATGCAGAGGTTTAATTCGGCGATGAACATATGCGGCCTACTCGATTTTGTCAATGAACGAATGCCTCCATAAATAGGATCGATCATGTGAACCATATCTTATTCAACCTTTTGAATAATTTCTTTTCGGCAATACACATTTATAAATCTGATCGATAGCGTGTCACCTAGGTCAACGGCTGTTTGAAAATCTTGGCACGCTTCAGACAAATAACCTGAATTTAACAATTTGATTCCTCGATTATAGTAAGCTTCAGGGAAATAGGGGTAAAGTTGAATGGTCTTTGAGAAATCATCGATCGCACCTTTTTCTTTTCCAAATTTGGATTTGAAATATCCTCTATAAAAATAATAATTCGCATTATTAGGATCAAGCTTGATGGCTCTCGTTAAATCATTGATGGCTCCTGTATAATGTCCAGAAAGACCTCGGCTTAATGCTCGGGCATAAAGTATTTCGTGATTAAAGGGATCTTTTTGGTACGCAATACTAAGGTCTTCATTTGCACCTTTATAGTCTTCAGATCGAAGTTTGGCTAATCCGGAACTATATTCCAACATGCAGCTGGAACAGAAAAAGAGTAAACTAATGATTAAAAACCGTCCCATTTATTTAAACGTTACAATGGTTACTCCCGCACCTCCTCGATCCGCATGCTCGTCTTCAAAAGTCTTAATTTGATTATAGCGCTTGAGTTGTTCCCTCACCAAATTACGCAAAATTCCATCCCCTTTGCCATGCAGGATTTTAATTTCATTGGAACCTAACAACAAAGCGTCATTCATGTATCGATCTAAAATCACAAATACTTCTTCCCCTCTTTTTCCACGTACATCTAACGTGATGGAAAATTGTGCCATTCGATCATTAAAATCAATTCCCTGCAATGCAGAGATTTTTTGATTTTCCTGCTTGGGGGCATGTACTTTTTGTAATCGATTTACTTTGATTGTACTGCTAATTCCACCCAATGCCACCACCGCATCTTTGCCCTTGAATGCCATGATTTGTCCGATAGCGGATTCTCCTTGGCCTTGGTCTAAAGCAACCCAATCACCAATGACCATGGGTCCTTTTAGATTTTTAGGATTCGGTTTTTCGATTAGAATGGGGGTTTTTGACGGGATTTCATGTAATTCTTTTTTGACAAATGCATCTAATTTCCCCCTGATTTCTTTCGTTTCTTCCTTTTGAGCCGACTTCTCTTTTATCTCTCGAATGGTTTGTTCAATACGAGAGTTCGCTTCCTGAATAATTTTTTTCGCCTCAGCCTTAGCTTGATTAATGAGCCTCTTTTGCTCGTCATCTAAATGGTTTTTCAAGCTGGTATATTGCTGCTTGATGGCTTCTGCCTGTTCGCTGGCTAAGGTTAATCGAATATTTTTTGATTCCCAAATTTGCTTTTCGGTTTCCGTTTCCATCAACATCTTGTCGAAATCCACCTGCTTAGTCCCTAGTTTCCTTCGTGCATTTTCAATGATTTTAGCAGGTAAACCGATTTTTTGAGCAATCTCAAAAGCAAAAGAACTGCCCGGTTTCCCCATATCCAAAATGAATTGAGGTTCTAAATGTTCGGTGTCATAACGCATCGCAGCATTAAACAATCCGGCTTGTCGGTCCGCTAAACTCTTCAAATTCCCAAAATGCGTATTAATCGCGCCATAGCAACCTTTGTCTGCGAGTTTTTCCAAAATCGATTCCGCAATGGCGCCCCCTAAGGAGGGTTCTGTTCCGGTCCCAAACTCATCCACCAAGATCATCGTTTTAGGATTTACATGCCCTAAAAAATAATTCATATTGCTTAAGTGTGAGCTATAGGTACTTAATTCATTTTCGATATTTTGATCGTCCCCCATATCTAAAAAGATTTGATCAAAAAATCCCATCGTAGATCCCTCTGCCATCGGCACTAAACAGCCTGTTTGAAATAAATATTGCAATAGACCTAAGGTTCCCAAAGTGACCGATTTACCTCCGGCATTAGGCCCAGAGACGACCATGATTCTTTTTTTATCGTCTAATGTAATGGACAAAGGTTTTATTTTTTTACCTATTTTATGTAGGGATTGTTCTAAAATGGGATGCCTTGCTTCTTTCCAATCTAGGGTAGGGAAATCTTTTATTTTGGGTAAAATAGCGTTTACTTCTGTGGCCCAGATCGACTTGGATCTGATGAAATCAATCAGTCCGAGCCATTGGAACCAAGAACTCAACATAGGAACTAATGGTCTTATGCGGTCCGATAAGCGGCTAAGAATCAATATAATCTCCCTGCGTTCTGCAGATTCCAATGATTTGATTTCGTTGTTTGCTATTAATGCATCAGCAGGTTCTAAGAATACAGTTTTACCGGTATCAGATTCATCTTGAACAAAGCCTTTTATTTTTCTCTTATGCTCCGCGGCTAAAGGAATCACCATCCGGCCATTTCGTAAGGTCAATGAAAAATCCTTGCTAACCCAACCTTCTTTATAGGCCTGATTGATCAAGCTATCCAATTTCTTTCTCAGATTTTGTTCTTCCGAAAAGCGTTTTCTGCGTAAATCTCCTAAGGCGGGGGATGCACTTTCCTTGATTTGGCCATTGGCGTCAAAAACGCGATCTAATTCCTGTATGATTGGCAGTATTTGCCTGAAATCTCCAGACTCTTGCCCTTCCCATTTTTCCTTAAAAACTTCGGTAATCCGATGGATTTCTGGGTATTTTTCGGAATCTATTTTGTAAAAAAAGCGGACACATTGATATAAAATATCGAGCCCCCTTTGCCAATCGCGCCATTCGTCAGCAGTTAAATAATGTCCTTCTAAGCTTAAAGGACCAAACCACTCGCGCAAATCATAGTAATCTTGTTGGGGCCACTCACCTCCATGCTCTGCCATCAACTGTTTCATCTCGCTGACTTGCTGGACCCATTGGTTCACCAAAGTAAAGCGGTTTGAAAATTTCATTTTGTCCGCATATTCAGCACCCATATTACTGAGGCATAGCGATTTAATGTGATTTTGAATCTGGATAAATCCTAACTTTTCACCTATATTTTCAGGATAATTCATGGGTGGAATAGGGTTCGGATTTT
>CAMARL010000097.1 GCA_945860325.1 Spirosoma fluviale
GAGTTCATTACTTCGGTTTGTTTGCGAATTGATTCTGAGTGAATCAATTTAAACAATTCCTCTACAAACTCAGGATATAAAGCTAAACCTTTGGCTTGATTTGCACGATCACTATGAAGTTGCTTCCAACGATCTAATTGCAAAACAGCTACATTATTATCACGCTTGTACTCACCTAATTTTTCTACTACGGCCATGCGAGCAGCTAAAACTTCTAATACTTCGCGGTCAATGTTATCAATTTTCTCACGAAGGCTAGCTAATTCATCTGAAAAATCAGCGCCATAATTGGCATTACGAACATCCAAATCACGTAACATCTCACCCAATTTCTCCGGGGTAACTTGTTGGGACGCATCTGACCAAGCCGCATCAGGATCTCTGTGCGTCTCAATAATCATACCATCATAATTTAAATCAAGAATTCTTTGAGATAATTCCATTAATAGAGCGCGCTTTCCAGCCATGTGAGATGGATCACCGATCAATGGCATTTGAGGAAATAAACGCTTTAACTCTACCGCCATTGCCCACATAGGTGAGTTGCGGTATTTCGTTTCTTGGGCATTTGAAAAACCACGGTGAATCGCACCTAATTTTTTAATGCCTGAACCTTGAAGACGCTCAAATGCACCTACCCAAAGAGCTAAATCTGGATTAACTGGGTTTTTAACTAATACGGGTACATCCACCCCCTTAAGTGCATCGGCTAAATCTTGAACATTGAATGGATTCACTGTCGTACGAGCACCAATCCACAACACATCAACACCGTATTTCAAAGCCAACTCAACATGCTCAGGTGTAGCAACCTCAATCGCTAATGGCAATCCAGTTTCTTTTTTCGCCTCCACTAACCACTTTAAAGCGGGTTCTCCCATCCCTTCAAAACTACCTGGACGTGTCCGTGGCTTCCAAACCCCAGCACGCATAATATGTGCATAACCCTCCGCTTTAATGCGACGAGCTGTTTCTAATACTTGCTCTTCCGTTTCAGCTGAACATGGACCCGCAATAATAAGCGGTTTCCCTTCCGTCTGAATCCATTCCTGCATAGGAATAATGTCTAAATTGGCATTCATAATACTTCTTACGTTTTCAGGCAGCTTTCGCCTGTGATTTATGATTATTTATTTAATATGATACGAATATCGGTCAATATAAACTCTTATATTTGCAAGCAATTTTGTACTAAATGACCCAAAATACTTCATCAAACGAATTGAAAAAGCTTTCCTTTGAGGACACCCACATCGCCTTTGCCTCCAAAAATAATTTTGAACTACAAAAAGCCTATTGGATTTTTGCCATAATGAATCAAAATTGGTTTGTAAAGTTAGGCACTTTTTTCATCAAATTGTTCCTTTTTCTTCATTTTCCGATCAAAAAACTCATAAAAACCACGATATTCCAACAATTCTGCGGAGGAGAATCTATTGCTGATTGTGAAAATACGATTCAAGGACTTAATAAAGTTTCGATTGGAACCATCCTCGATTATTCAGTGGAGGGGGAAGAAAATGAAAAATCATTTCAAAAAACAAAAAATGAAATTTTAAGGACGATCGAGAAAGCCCATCAAGAACATTCGATACCTTTTGCGGTTTTTAAAGTCACGGGGATCTTCAGCTCAGAACTAATAGAACAATTCCAAATAGGTCCACTAGATGAAGATGATGAGTCATTATTCGCTTTGAGCAAAGAATATTTACTAGAAATTTGCCAAAAGGCGTTTGACTTACAAGTAAAACTTTTCATCGATGCGGAAGAAAGTTGGATTCAAAATTCCATCGACCTCCTCGCGTATGAGATGATGGAAAAATTCAATAAAAACAGCGTTATTATTTACAATACATTCCAAATGTATCGAGTGGATATGCTTGGAAATCTGACAAATGCCATTAAGTCGGCCAAAGACCAGCATTATTTCTTAGGGGTTAAATTGGTCCGAGGAGCCTATTTAGAAAAGGAACGTCAGCGTTCCCACGAGGAAAACTATTCAGAGCCTTTACATAAAAGTAAGCATGATACAGATCGCGATTTTAATGCGGCGGTAGATTTGTGTTTACATAACTTGGAAACCGTTTATTTTTGTGTGGGAACGCATAATGAAGAAAGCTGTGTTCTTTTATGTGATAAGATGAATGCCTTGGGCATATCAACCAATCATCCACAAATTCACTTTGCGCAGTTGTTAGGTATGTCAGATAATATCAGTTATAATTTGGCTTATTTTGGGTATAACGTGGCCAAATATGTTCCCTACGGCCCTATCGAATCTGTGATGCCCTATTTGTTTAGACGCGCCGAAGAGAACAGCTCAATTGCCGGGCAAACATCTAGGGAGTATGCCCTAATTAAAAAAGAAGTGAATAGAAGAAAGTTAATATGAAGCATTTTCGATTTTTTTTATTGAGTTTATTCGTGATTTTGGTGGATCAAGGAATTAAGATGGGGGTACATTTTTATATGGAGCCTGGTTATTTTGGGCAAATCGAACTCATTGGACCCTTATTTAAATTACATTATACGTTGAATCCAGGAATGGCCTTTGGGATCCAACTAGGTTCCATTTATGGCAAATTATTATTGACCAGTTTTAGAATTGTTGCCATGTTTGGCATTGGCTATTATTTATATTCGTTGACCAAAAAAAATAGCCCCATGGGTCTTTTAATCTGTGTATCACTGATTTTGGGTGGAGCCATCGGCAATTTAATTGACTCTGTTTTTTATGGGGTCTTTTTAGAAAATGCTCCCTATGGAGCCCCTATGAATTGGTTTCATGGCCAGGTGATTGACATGTTCTTTTTTGATATTTGGGAGGGTATATTGCCTACTTGGGTTCCTCTGTGGGGTGGATCTTATTACTCGACGCCTATTTTCAATTTTGCTGATGCTGCCATATTTTGCGGAGTCGTAGCCATCATCATTTTTCAAAACAAATTTTTTGAAGCCAATAAACCTTTAGAATAAAAAAAATAGACGTAATTTCTTACGTCTATTTTCACTTGATATCTTAATTACCTTATTTCTTTGGAGCCGCTGGCTTTGCAGGAGCAGCTACAGGCTTAGCAGCCGCTGGGGCAGCAGCCGTTGGAGCAGCAGAAACTGGCTTAGGCGTAATGCCCATTTTCTTTAAAACTAGATCAGAAATAGCAGCTTCCGTGGGGTAATGCAATAAAATAGGAGCGGTTCCCATACCTGCATCATAATTAAATACGTGTGTGTACGCATTTTCATTAGCAACTGCATGCATGTTTTCCTCAATTTTTTTCAACAAAGGTTGTAATAATTGAGCTTGCTTTTTCTGTAAAGAAGACTGAGAATTTTGCTGGAACTCTTGAATAGAAGTTTGTAAGTTTTGTAATTCCTTCTCTTTATCTTGTTTGATAATATCTGGAGTTTTAGTATCCGCATTCAACTTTTCAAAAGCGGCTAACTTATCTTGAAATTCCTTCACTTTTCCTTGGTAAAGAGTTTCATACTGCTTTTGAGTATTTTTTAAATCTTCTTCCACTTGTTTCGCCTCAGGCATTTGGCTTAATATATAATCAGCATTGATAAATCCGATTTTAACTTGGGCCTTTAATGGTAATGTTGCCATACCGAACATTAGGCCTACGGCCAATAAAAATTTGTTTTTCATACGTTGTTTTCTATTTGTTAATTGTAAAATTAGGAATGTTTATGTTAAAATAATGGGTTAATGTTTATTTTTTCAAATTAGGATCCAATTCTAATCCCAATTCCTCCAATATATAATCTGAATAATCATGTACAGGATTCGTGTAAATTAAAGCTAAACCGTCATTTGCCTTGTCAAACAAGAAATCTAATCTTTTTTGCCTCACGACTTTTTCAACCGCTTTCGAAATTTCATCCAAAATAGGCTTTAAAGCATTTTTCTTTGCTTTAAATAATTCACCCTCGGCGCCAAAAACAGCATTTTGAAACAATTTAGCTTCTTGATCTTTCTGTTTAATTTGCTGAAGACGTTGTTGGCGCAAATCCTCGGTCAGTAACAACTCTTCTAATTTAAATGCGCGTTCAAGAACAGTCACTTCATCCTTTTTAGCTTCTATTTCTTTGATCCATTGTTTGGTCATTTCATCCATTTTCACCTGTACTTTTTGGTATTCAGGCATTTTGGAAGTAATGAATTCCGTGTCAATGTATCCAAATTTTTGAGCGTTGCAGGTTGGGCCAACCAACAAACTCAAACCCAACAAGAAAAAAAACATTTTTTTCATGTGCCAATTAATTTGCTTATCTGATTTGTTGGCCTATCGAGAACGTAAACGCCTGGCGACCAAAATCTGAATCTCCCGGCCTTGGCTTATCAAATCCAAATCCATAATCAATTCCAATCATTCCAAAGGCTGGCATAAAGATACGTGCTCCAAATCCTGCAGCTTTATACAAATTAAAGGGGTTGTATTCCTTTAAGCTTGAGAAGTTGTTTCCTCCTTCAGCAAAACCTAGTACAAATATCGTGGCTGATGGATTCAACGAAACTGGATAACGTACCTCCATGACAAACTTGTTATAAGCTACTCCCCCGTTTCCATAAGATCCGGAAGGCCCAATTACTCGGTCCTTATATCCTCTTAAACCTACAATATCACGGTTAAATGAGAAACCTTGAACCATACCAGAACCTCCTAAATCAAAACGTTCAAATCGCGTTGTTTCCCGGCCTCCATAAGAACCTAAAAATCCTAAGTGCGCTCGGGTATGAAGGACAAATTTGCCTACTAACGGACTGAACCAACTTGCATCCATCATCCATTTGTGGTATTCAATGAGTGTACCTGAATCATTAGCACCAAATAAAGAAAAAGGAGGCGTCAAGGATGCCGTCATCGAGAAACTGGAACCCATACGCGCAAAAGTAGGGTTATCTATACTATTTCTAGAGAAATTAGTCATGAATGTAATCGAGGTAGACATTCCTTGCGGATAAGCCCATGTATAATATCGATCCACATCATATTGTGAAAAAGACAAGGAATGACTTAATGAAAAATAATCATCCGGCCATTTCAATCGCTTACCTAAACTAAAGGTGATACTATTTACATTAAAGTGAGCGTCCAACAAGGAATCTGGTACTGAATAATTGCTCATTCCGCCCCCATATCCACCATATCCACCATAACCACCGTATCCGCCACCATAACCTCCGCCATATCCACCTCCGTAGCCTCCGCCATAACCGCCACCGTAGCCTCCGCCATAGCCTCCGCCACCTCCCCCATAACCCGTAGTTCTAAATTGGTAAGGATATGAAATACTTCTATTCAATGAAATAGAAAATGAATTAGGTTTTTTACCACCCAACCACGGTTCAGTGAAAGTCAAGGAATAATTTTGGAAAGCCGCACCATTCGCTTGGAAACGTACCGAAAGTTTTTGCCCATCACCCGCTGGCAAAGGTCGCCAAGCAGATAAATTGGTTAAATTCTTAGCTGAAAAGTTGTTGAAAACAACCCCTAAGGTTCCCACAAAACCGATGTACCCACCCCAACCCCCTGATAATTCTATTTGGTCTGAAGGCTTCTCCTCAACATTGTATTCAATATCCACCGTTCCATCCGGACGTGGCATTGGATTAGGTGATATTTTTTCAGGGTTAAAATAACCAATCGTCGAAAGCTCACGCACCGTACGAATAATAGCCGATTTATTAAACTTCTGACCCGGTAAGGTTCGAATCTCTCGCATCACCACATGATCGGAAGTTTTAGTATTTCCATTCAAAATAACCTTATTAATGGTCGCTTGCTTTCCCTCTGAAATACGAATCGTTAAATCGATCGAATCTCCCTCAATGGCTGTTTCGATAGGCTCTGCATTGTAATATAAATACCCATTATCCATGTACACGGAACTTAAATCTTCCCCTGGATTTTGGCCCATTTTCTTGTCTAATTCCTCTGTATTATAAATGTCACCCTTTTTGATTCCTATGACATCTCTCAATACAGAATCTGGGTAAATATAATTTCCCTCAAAGGAAATACTCCGGTAATAATATTTTTTTCCTTGGGTTAAATTAATTGTTAAGTTAATCGACTCATCATCAAACCTTGCAATGGAATCCGACTTAATTTGAAAATCTCGGAAGCCTAATTTATTCATGGCGGCTAACAATTTTTCCTTGTCCTCATCCCACTTTTTAGGCACAAATTTGGAAGGTTTAAAGATCCGTCCAAACCTTCTTTCCTTCGTATTTTTAATTTTTCTCAAAATCAAATTACGTGCATCTGGTTCAATTCCAGTTAAAAATATCTTATTCACTTTTACTTTCTCTCCCTTCACGACGTTGACCATTAACGTAGCATTATTTCCGCGCAAGGTATCGGTCTTAATTACTGATTTGGTCTTGATGTTTAATCGGCCCTTCTCCTGATAAAATTTACGAATGGCTAACTCCAAATTCTTACGAAGCGTTTCCGTAATAATCTTTCCCTTGTACGTTTTTACTTTCTCATTTAAACTCTCCTGCTCCCCTTTTCTCACACCGGTATATTGGATCGCATACAACCTAGGTCGCTCTTTTAAAATAATACTTAACCAAATTTTAGTTCCCTCTGTTTTGGTCGCATAAATCTCCACTTCCTCCAAAATTCCTTGATCCATGATCTTGCGAATCGCTGAGGCGATCATATCCCCCGGCACCTTAATTTTATCTCCTACCTGCAAACCCGAGATGTTAATCATGGAATTCCCATCATAAAATTGAGAACCTGAAACCGTGATTTCAGCAATCTCATACTCCGTAGGTGTGGCATAAGAAAAAGTCGGCGCCGCTGTCGTAGGACTGGTTGAAAATAACCTTCCTCCTAATAATTGTGCTTCGGATACCCTCGGGACAGAAAATATACCCACTAAGAAAAACAGAAATATACGATATTTCTTCACCTGATGGATTGCTTGTAAATAAACTATATTTTTCATAAATGAGCCTTAGCCCTCGCTTTTAACTTGTTCACTTGTTTTACCAAACCTTCGCTCTCGCATTTGAAAATCGACAA
>CAMARL010000098.1 GCA_945860325.1 Spirosoma fluviale
TCTGTCCATTTTTCAAGCGGGTTTTCCTTTAGGTTTTTTAGTTGGAATGCAAAATATTTTTGCATAAAAGGAATCACCTTGGGGTCATTAGTCGCTTGATAATATTGTTGGAGTACTTTCAGCATCACCATCCTCGGCCACCAGTCGGCACCTTGAGAACCTATTTCAACAGGCTTGCCCGTTTCGGTTTCATATTTGGAGTAAGGTCCAAAAAATCCTGAGGGTCTCTGGGTATTTAATGTCCATTGGACATATTTGTTGACTTTTTGAATGAGTACTGGGTCCTTTGTTATGTAGGCTAAAGGCAAGGCTCCATCGAGCCAATAGGGAGTTTCTTCCCAATCGTCGCCTTTGCCGCCGAGCCAACCGTTATCTACTTGTATCTTTTTGTGAAACTCATCTAGATGTCCTGTAGATCCATTTTTCAAAATGTCGCTTTGCTGTTTAAGCCAATTTGTGGGTGTTATTTGGCCTAAGGGAATTTCAGCATATTTAAATTGCAATGATTGACTTTGAATATTAAAAATGAAGGTCAACAGGATGCTTCCTATTAGGTAGAAATTTTTCATGTTTTTATAGGTTTCGTTGGGATAAATGTAAGTAAAATTTGCAATGTTTGAAATCGTTCATGATTAGTTGGCCGTGCCAACTTAATATATTGGGTATTATTACTTAATTTTGGGCACTATTTATCGAAGATTTTATTTATGGTTATTTTGACAACCACATATAATTGTGAGTTTTTCATTGAAAAGTGCATTCAATCTTTATTGGATCAGTCTTTCAAAGATTTTGTCTGTTACATAACCGATGATATGTCTACGGATAGGACCGTGGAAATGGCCAGGTCGATCATTAAAAATGATCCAAGGTTTATCATCATGGAGAATAAAGCCAAAATGTTTCAGCCTGGAAATTACGATCAAGTCATTCGAAATAATGACAAAATTTCTGATAACGAAGTTTGTGTAGAATTGGATGGGGATGATTGGTTTCCTGATCGGGAGGTACTTCAACGAATTGCTAATGTGTACCAGAATAATTCCATTTGGTTGGCCAATGGCAGTTTTCAATATCAAGATGGCCGATCAGGTTTTGCTCAAAAGCCCAATATATGGAAATCGATTAGAAATCAGGATTTCACTTTGACACATATAAGAACTTGGCGTGCTTTTTTATGGCGTAAGATATTGTTGGACGATCTGAAAGACGCCAATGGTCAGTATTATGATGTTGCCGGTGATTTGGCTTTTATGTTTCCGATGTATGAAATGGCTGGCTTATTGCATTATCGATTTTTGAAGGAAATAAACTACGTTTACAATGAGTCGAACCCATTAAATGATCATAAAGTACACATGGAAAAAGTGAACCGATTGGTTAAAGAAATTCGATTAAAAAAACCGTATAAAATGCTTTGGTTACGCTAATGGATACCAAGACTCCATTTTTCAGTATTTGCATTCCTACTTATGAGATGAAAGGCTTAGGCGCATCTTATTTAAAAAGTACATTTGAAAATCTGGCCATTCAGTCATTCAAAGATTTTGAAGTAATTATTTCAGATCATTCAGTTGGTGATGCAATAAAGGATTTGTGTGTAGAATTCGAAAAATCATTCATCATAAATTACACTAAAAATACCTCAAATCGGGGCAGTTCCTCTGCTAACATCAATCATGCCATTAAATCTGCCCGTGGACTTTGGATTAAAGTTTTATTTCAAGATGATTATTTGTTGGGTTCAAATGCCTTGGAAATTATTCATGATCAAATAAATAGGGCTGATGGAGGCTGGCTTGTTAGCGCATGCCAACACACGAATGACGGAGAACTTTTGTTTGATTCGCATTTTCCAAGCTACCATGTAGATATTCATTTAGGTCAAAATACGATTGGAGCCCCATCGAATATTGCTTTTAAAAATCAAGGATCTATTTTTTTTGACCGTAATTTAATTTGGCTCATGGACTGCGAGTTCTACAAGAGACTTGAATTGACGTTTGGGCCTCCTTTGATTCTAGATGAGCTTTGTATCGTTAATCGAGTGGGTGCTCATCAAGTAACGAATACATTGATTCATGATGATTTAGTACGAAATGAGCTTAGGTATGTTAAAAATAAATATAAAATCTTTGATTTTTTAAACTCAATCCATTTACGAGATCTGTTTTTAATTAGCTTTATGGACGTAATTACTCGATATTTAATGTCTGCAAAAGATCGACTTAGGAATATATTTTAACGGTCTTGTTTGTCATTCATAATTTTACCTACCTTAGTTCTAAAATTGTTGACCATGAAACATATACAGAGAATTTGTTTAATCGGCCTGTTTTTTTGCACGAATGAAATTTTGGCGCAAACCGTAGAATCATCTACATTCGCCTCTGGTGGTGCCACCACCGTAATTAATGGCAAATATTATTCACATGTGATAGGCCAGTCAAGTGTTGTGGCTGGTACGGCTATAAAATCAGGAGTTACCATGCGCCAAGGCTTCAAACAGCCTAGTTTATTAGCTAGAACAATACAGAAATCAGGTTTGAAAATTCAGGTTGCGGAAGAAAATCCAATGACTTAAACCGTTTTCCCCAATCCCTTTTCAAATAAAATAAAAATTAAGTTTTCAGAGATTAGTAAATCATCCACTTTTATTGCCATCTATACTATTTCAGGCCAATCTATTTGGGAAAAAATGTATCCTGAAAAAATTGATGAAGTTAATTTGACTGATTTTGATAATGTAAGGATAGGGAAATACGTTTTACACATCTTTTACAAAGGAAAACCTTTTGTAGCGAGCATCGTAAAAGAATAAATTACATGCGTATGATTTGGCCATCCTCCATTTCGATGATTCGAGTGGTTCTAGCCGCAAATTCGTTATCGTGAGTCACAATTAAGAGCGTTTGTTTAAATTCTTGCGCTAGTTCTTGGAAAATATCAAAGACAATTTCAGAGTTTTTCTTATCTAAATTTCCAGTCGGCTCATCCCCCATAATTAACAATGGATCATTGATTAATGCTCTTGCGATGGCTACGCGTTGTTTTTGACCTCCAGATAGTTGGTTAGGTAATTTTAAAGCTTCATTTTCGATGCCTAATATTTTCAATTTTTCATAAGCCCTATGCTCGATTTCCTTTTCGGAATATAAGCCAAGTTTCAATCCGGGTAACATCACGTTTTTCAACACGGAGAACTCATTCAATAGGTAATGAAATTGGAATACAAAACCGATTTTTTCATTGCGCATTCGGGCTAAAATTTTCTCTGATTTCCCTTTCATCGATACCCCGTCGATTGCAATATCTCCATCATAATCAGTATCCATTGTAGATAAGATATATAGTAGCGTTGACTTTCCACATCCTGATTTACCTATAATGGAAACGAATTCGCTTTCATAGAGTGAGAAGTTGATGTTATCCAGAATTTTGATCGTCACGGGATCATGAAAATACTTCGAGACATTCAAAGACTCCAATACCTTTTTTTGCTTTTTATTTTCCACGAATGATAACGACAGGGTCTATGCTACTTGCTTTTCTTGCCGGAAAGTATCCCGCAAAATAAGTAGTGATGATTGAAAATATTCCTCCTATAATGTAAAAATTGGGATTATAATTAATGGGGTAGGTCTTGACTGTTGGCAAAGAATCCGTATTAAATGGAATTTGGTCAATTAAACTAGAAAGGCCAAAACCTCCCAATAAACCCATGGCTCCACCAAATAAACCAATACTTAATGCGATGGAAATAAATATTTTATTGACATCTCCTCCAGAAAATCCAACCGCTTTTAAAATGGCAATCGAATCCATTTTCTCATAAATCATCATGTTGAGGATATTGTAAATACCAAAACCTGCGACGATTAACAAGGTAATCCCCACGGCATAGGAGATTAAACTCCGAACCGAACTTCCTGTTTCAAATTGGGAATTCGCAGTCTGAATATCGATTGCATCCACTTCATAAAAGGATTCAAACTCTTTTGCAGCAGCAGGAGCACCCAAAATATCTTTTAATTTTATTTGAATATCAGTAATAAAACTGGCCGAAGCGCCCAATAACTTTTGGGTAGTTTTTATCGACGCATAACTTTGAACTTTATCGATATCCTGTATGCCCGACTGAAAGAAGCCAACGACCTTTAAACTTAAACGTTCACCCTTACTTGTCGTTACTTGTACCACATCACCAATACTAACCATCATTTTTTGGGCCAAACCTTTCCCCAAAATAACGCTATTGGGTATATTTTTTAAATCTAAAAAATTTCCGGCTGTGACATAATCGTTGAATTTGAACAGTCTGTTTTCTTCTAAAGGATCAATTCCATTAATTACTCCAGTCAAATCGATGGATCCCACATTATAAAAAACTTGAGCCGTTATTTTTGGAGCAACACCTAACACACGGGCATCTTTTTGTAGGGTTGATATGATAGCCCCACTATTAGAAATATCTAAGCGCTCATTTTTAGGCTTAATGGAGCGGATGAAATTATGTCCTTTAGAATTTTTATAATATAAATCAGTGGGTTGGTTTTTTGAAATACTAAGCTCTTTAAATAAGCGAACATGAGCTGTTCTATTAAGTATAAGACCATCTAAAAGATCATTTAGGCCTGTCATAAAACTTAACAAGGTGATGAACATAGTGATGCTAAAAGTTACACCAACTGCCGCGACTAATGTTTGTTTCCATCGAGCCAGTAAGAGCGAAATGGCAATCTGAAAAATGAGTTTATTTTTCATTATTTTGGCTTAATGATTTCATCCGTTACGGATAAGCCAGACAGTATTTCTATTTTTTGAAAATCTTTTAAGCCTGTTTTAACGATTTTTTTATCTCCATTAAGAAATGTGGCGATTGAATCTGCCAACAAATAATTTCGGGGTATTAATAGACCTTTCTCCTTCGTACGTAAAATGATATTCGCTTCAAATGTCATTCTTGGGTACAATTTAGCGGGTGCTTTTATGAATTTAGCTTCCACCAAAAATGTTTTACTTCGCTCATTCATGATGGACGATATTTTAGTAATTTTTGCTTCAAAAACCTCATTTTTATAGCTATCTAATGTGATAACCACCTGCATTTCTTGGTTTATTTTAAATATGTCATTCTCATCTACCTGCAATTCCAGAATATAAGCGTTGGGATTTCCAATGATCGCAATGGGTGTTTGAGGGCCTACAATCTCTCCTTTATTTTTTAAGATGGAGAAAATGACTCCAGACGTTTTACTCTTAAGCGTATAATCTTGCTGCATAGCATTAGAAAATTCCAGGTTTTTTTTCGACTGTGCAGCACTGAAATCAATTTGCCTTTTTAAATCTTTGTATTTCTGTATGGCCGACAAATAATTACTTCTTGAATTCTCAAAGTTTAATTCCTTTTGCTCTAAATCAATACGCGTTCCAATCTGTTGGCCCCACAAGGATTTTTGTCTTGCATAAACGCTAGAATCTAAATGAAATTTACTTTTAGAAACCTCTATGAAATTCTTGGCGTCGATTAACCTACCTTTATTTTCACCCGCATCGGCAAATTTTGCAGCCAAATTTGCATTCTCTGTATTTATCTTTTGAGCCTGATTGGAGATACTAATTAGGGCCGTTCCCACTTGAACCGAATCGCCCTCCTTGACAAAAATTTGGTCTATCACCCCATTAACCGTCACAAAGGCTTGATATTGATCTTGGCTTTTTATTGAGCCCGATGCATAAATAGATTCAGTGATTTTTCCTTCTGTCGGAAAGGTAGATTCTTGCTTTTTGCTGCAAGAGATCGCAAATATCAGTAGACCAATTAAAAGGGTATTTTTCATAAGGCTAAAATTAATGATAATCTCTATAAATAAAAATGATAAAATGAAGAGCCTTGAAAACTTATTCATTTGTTATTTTTTCATCTTCTTTTCCTGTATAAAATTTTCTATTCTCCTATTTTACCTAATTCGTTTCGCTATTTTCAATTACATTTGTTTTCGAAAAATTAGAAAAATGAATATATCGTACTTTGATACCTATGACGAATTAAGTCAAAAAGCTGCTGACATAATTGCTAACGACCTCAAGGTTAAAAAGGACTTATTTTTTTGTGCGGCTACGGGTGGTTCGCCAACGGGCATGTACGCTCAAATGAGCAAAGTGAAAAAGTCTGAGCCAACTTTATTTGATGAAATGCAAGTAATGAAAATGGATGAATGGGGAATTATTCCATCCAGTCACCCTGATTCTTGCGAATCTTATTTACAAAAACATTTGTTGGCCCCTTTGTCCATTCCTCAAGACCGTTATTTAACCTTTGATCCCAATATATCTAATCTTTCGGCTGAATGTGCACGCGTCGAGCAAGAAATGGAGGCCATTGGTTCCATCGATATTTGTATTTTAGGATTAGGTAAAAATGGACATATCGCTTTTAATGAACCCGCAGATTATTTACAGCGAGGATTCCATAAGGCTGTTTTAGCGCCTAGCACTACCCAACATGACCCCTCGTTAAATGAAGGAAAAGAACCTGCTTTCGGACTTTGCTTAGGTATGTCAGGGATTATGCAGTCAAAAAGAATTATTTTTTTAGTCACAGGCAAAGGCAAACAAGAGGCGATCAAAATCATTTTAGAAAGAAAAATAACCACCCAGTGGCCTGCCTCATTCCTTTGGATGCATGGAAATGTAGACTGCCTGATTGACCGTAATAGTCTGTAATTCGAAAAGGATTAATTGAATTAATGTGACATTAAGGTTTCCCTGACCAGTTGCACATGATCTGTTTGAATCAAATCAATTTTCAATTCCTTCGCTTTTGTATAGTTAGTCGTTTGATCAAAAGGTCCTAATAGATCTGAAAAAATCCGAATCCCTTTTGAATGAATTTCGTCAACTAATTCTTTATTGAGCGCAGGCCAAGATACATCAAATGCGTAGGGTTCTAAATTTTGAACCTTCGCAGCTATTTCTTCCTTGTTTTTTAAG
>CAMARL010000099.1 GCA_945860325.1 Spirosoma fluviale
AAACAAATGAATCAAAGGATGTGCAGGCCTATCCTACCCTCAACCTTGCCATCGAGCCAAAAGACATGAAATACCGCTTCAATTGGAATGCACCAATTGTGGTATCACCCCATGATCCAAAAACAATTTACCATGCAGGGAATGTATTGTTAAAGTCAACCAATGGTGGAATGAGTTGGGATGCCATCAGCGGAGACCTCACACGCAATGACAAATCAAAACAAGGACCAGGAGGAATTCCATTCACCAACGAAGGTGCAGGAGGAGAGAATTACAATACGATCTTTTACGTCGCTGAATCTACGCTTGAGAAAGGCGTAATCTGGACAGGCAGTGATTGTGGTTTGGTGAATGTGACCTTGGATGGTGGTAAAACATGGACCAATGTAACCCCAGCTGATCTTCCAGAATCACAAATCAATAGCATTGAGCTTTCTGGGTTCGACAAAGGCGTGGCTTATATTTCAGCAACGAGATATAAGTTGAATGATTATGGGGCTTATGCATACAAGACCGCTGAATATGGTAAAACTTGGACAAAAATAAACAAGGGCGTAAAGCCGGATGATTTTATCAAAGTAATCCGGGAGGATACCAAGAACAAAAGCATTTTGTTTGCGGGCAGTGAAAGAGGATTTTACCTTTCTACAGATGCCGGCAGCAGCTGGCAGCCTTTCCAATTAAATCTACCGATTGTACCTGTCACTGATTTGATGATCCGAGACAATGATCTTGTGGCAGCTACAGCGGGCAGGGCTTTTTGGATTCTTGATGATTTGGGAGCCATCCAACAAGCTGCATCTGCTTCGGCAGTCACCTTATTTTCACCAAAGCCTGCTTACAAGTTTGGTGGTGGCACGGGATTGCCGGAAGCAAAATACAGTGCTGGGCAAAATGCCCCAGAAGGTGTGATACTTGACTACATCCTTCCTGAGGTGACAGACAGCACCTCGGTAACCTTAACAATTACGGATGCATCCGGTAAGCTGATTCGAACTTACTCCAATAAAAAAGACGCATCCTATGTAAAATATCCGGGTGGTCCCGCAGCAGCTACCTTACTGAGTGCTAAGAAAGGGCACAATCGTTTCTTATGGAACCTGAGAAATGAAAACATTATGCCGGATGTAAAGAACGTTTTTGTTTACGGAAGCTATGATGGCTATGCAGTTCCTCCAGGAAAATACAAGGCGCAATTAAATTTCAATGGAACCATTTCAGAGACGGAAATGATTGTGTTGGCCAATCCTACCATTTCTGCAACAGCAACTAATTGGGCCGAACAGCAGCAAATTCTTTCTTCTATTACTACTTCAATAAGTGAAATGCATCAACAGGTAAATGAGCTACGGAAAATTAGAAAACAGCTTGCGCACCATAGCGATATTCTTAATGGCGTGAAACCTGCAGAAAAAGTTTTGGTTGAAGCCAAGAAACTAATTGAAGGGATTGATGCTTGGGAGTCAAACATCGTGGAGGGTAGAATTCAAAACGGGCAAGACGTCATCAACTGGCCGAGCAAACTCAATGTTGAATTCTTCAATATAAAGAGACTTGCCGATGCTGCTGATCCAAGAATTACACAAGGAATAAAAGCCAGGTTGGCTGATTTGCAAGCACAATGGAATGCAGAAAAAGGTAAACTTGAGGCAATCAAAAAATCCGTTGCTGCCTACAATTCACTGTATAAATCTCAGCAGCTCGAAGCACTCATTTTTTAAAAAATAGAAAAGGGGTTCGCAAGTACGGAACAGATTGTGGTTTCTTACTTGCTAATCCCTTACTCGTCCTAATTTAAGGTTACTGTAAGTACCCCTAAAATTCGGACTGGTTATAAGTTGGCAAAACCACTAACTTAGAGCCAATCCTATGAAGAAAACCCCTTTCAATACAAGGAAAATTAAGAATGGTTTCCTTTTCTTTTCAAAATAACACCACCAGCAGCCTCTTTGATGGTAGTGGTGAATATGAATGCTTTAGGATCACATTCCAAAACTAAATTTCTCAACTGCCTTACTTCAAAGCGTGTCATGATCGTATATAAAATATCAGTTGGATGACTTACATCAAAACTACCTTTCATAAAACCCCGCTCTCCTTTGTAAACAGTAATTCCTTTCCCCATCTGCATGACAACTGCTTTTTTTATTTCCTCATGATTTTTAGAAATGATTGTAACCCCGATGTATTCTTCTAAACCTTCCACTATGTAATCCATAGTACGTGTTGCAATGAAATAAGTCAGCATCGCGTAAAGGGCTGTTACCATGCCTAATCCTATAGCGGCAATCAAAAACAAGACTATATTAATGCCTAGGATTATTTCAGAAATCGAAAATCCAGAGCGCCTTAAGGTATAAAGGGCCAAAACTTCGATGCCATCGATGGCGCATCCACCACGCATCCCTAATCCAATTCCAATACCTAAAAACACACCCCCAAAAATTGAAATCAATAATTTGTCAGAGGTAATGACTGGATAAGGAATAAAAGTCAACACCAAAGCAAGTACTATTACGGCTAAGAAACTTCGTATAGCGAAATCTTTATTTACAAGAAAGCCACCAAGAATTATAAAGGGAACATTACACAAAATAATTAAGATGGAAATAGGAATATGGTAGGTTTCATGAATCAATAGCGCAAGACCAGTGACACCTCCATCTAAAAAGTGATTGGGAACTAAAAAACTTTTCAAGGCAAATCCAGCAAAAAGAACACCTGCCAAGCCAATACTAAAATCCTTAATGTAATCTCCGACTGAAATTTTACTCATGAATACTTTTCGATTAATGCCTGTAAATGATTCTTCTTTTGTTCAGTTCTTAATTCTATCGAAGTTTTCGTAAAATAGTGATGATTTCGAATAAACTTAATCTGAATTTGATCCCAATCCGATTCGAGAAGTAAATTATTTTGATGGCTTAGTTCCTTGAATAAAAGATCTGCAATCACTGGGAAATCAGCTCTCCCCAAATAATCTAGATCAGCATCAGCAAGAATTTGCCCCAACAAATCAGTGGGTTGCTGTGGGATTTTGGTTGCCAAAATCATATCACAAACACTGCTAATTTGCTTTTTATCGAACCCTAGGTGGCCTAGACTATTCTGCGCTAATTTGCATGAAATTTCTTCATGACCAATAGATTTTTCCAAAAATCCAGTATCATGAAATAATGCTGCAACTTGAATTAATTCCAAATCGCTGTCAGACACACCTTCTGATAGCGCAATATTCCGGGAGGTTCGAAATACATCCAGCGTATGTGAAATGGAATGGTAATAAAGTTCAGGAGCTAATTTGAGTAGCAATTCCAAAACAATATCAAATGTAGCGATTACTCTAGGTGAACAGTTGCATTTTATAAGTGAGAAAATGGATACCTCGTTTTCTTTTCCCTTAACCATGATGGAATCCAATCTTTGAAAATCAAAAATTCCATAATTAATTACTTCCAAATATACTGCTTCTGATACTAGAATTTGACCTGATTTCGCATTGGAGCATAATCGAGAGGCTAAATTTACAGCATCACCAATCACTGTATAATTCATTTGGTCTTTGGATCCAATATTACCTGCAATAGTCTTCCCTCTATTGATACCAATTCCTATTTCAATGGGAATAGCACCCATTTCTCTTCTATTGGCATTAAAATCTTCAAGTAACTTTTGCATTTCTAGTGCTGTAAGCAATGCTCTCTTGGTGTCATCATAGCCATAAATGGGAGCACCATAGATAACCATTAACTCATCACCAATTATTTTATCTAAGGTTCCGTTGTACTTAAAAACAACCTCGATCATTAAATCAAAATAGGCATTCAACGTCTTTACAACATCTATAGGCTGCATATTTTCGCTCATTCGGGTAAATCCACGAATATCACTAAACAGGGTGGTAACAGTTAATTCCTGCCCTCCTAAGTTCAGTAGATCCTCATTTTCCAATAATTTGTCGACAATTTGTTTGGAGACGTATTTTTTGAATGTGGATTTTAATTTATCCAAATTAGAAAGATCTTCCATGGCCACTACAGAACCAATGGGCTCATTTAAATCATTAAGTAATGGCGATACCGATATATTAACTGCAGTATTTTTTCCATTACAAATTAATTGAACATCCGTAGAAGAGATCGTCCTCACCTCTTCCTCACACTTCGCTAGAAGCTCATGAATTACATCATTTGATTCAAATACATACTCGTAGTGATTCCCTATTACTTGTTCTCTCTCCAAATTAATAATCTTAGATGCGGCCTTATTGATGTGATTAATTTCACCCATCAAATTTGTGGTGAACACACCAGTAACAATTGATTCCATGACATTATCATTGAAGGTTTTAGCTTCTTTGATATTTTCAAGCAATTTGATGTTATTATACGCAACCGCTGCCTGCATAGCAATGGCTGAGAGCATGTTAGCATCCGAATCATCAAAGACAGAAACTCCAGCCCTAGACTCCTTATCAAATAGAATAAGTACACCTAGAAGGTCTTTTTTATCCACTAAGGGAGTGATTAGACCATAGGTACAATTCGTTTTAATTAAAAAAGGATCCGAAGCAATTTCTACAAGTAGTGACTTTCTATTTTTATTTAATTCATTGAAGAAGCCTTTATTTTTTTTGAATATAATGCCTTTTAATACGGCTACATCAATATTAAATTCGGCCTCAATTTGAAATAAATCTGAATTGTAATCCTTTATAAGGATTATACCAGAAGAAGCATTTAATACTGCACAAGATTTAATTAATATTTCTTGCAACAATGTGGCAATATTCTCATAGGAGTTTAATTCATTAGTAATATCTAATAAAGTCTCTAATTCAAGATACTTTTTATTTAATTCATTAATGTCAAATTGATTATTCATTACAAACCATTCACTGCTTCATCCTCAGTCTCAAATACAGTTGAATATTTAGTAAGCCCCATAATATTAAAGGTCTTTGACACAATAGGTGCAAGATTATAGTAGCCGATTTTACCATCCACTTCTTGCAGTTTTTCGATGATTTCAATCAATATAGAAACTCCAATACTATTGACTACCTTCGTCCCCGCCATATTAATCAAAAATTTGGTTTGCCCCATATCTATTTTTTCATAACAAATGGTAGAGATGGCTATACCACCCTCATTATTTAAATACCCATCTGTTTCAATAATAACTATTTGGTTTATTTCTTTGGTACTTTTGATAAATCCATTCATGTCTATAATAATTTAGTTTTTAATATTTTTTTTCATTGTTACTGTTGTCCCTTCACCATTAGATTCGAATTCTACAGAATCCATCAGCGCCTGAATAAGCTGCAAACCCCAGCCACGCTTGCGCTCATTCTTACCTATTTTATTCTCAATCTTTGGGATTTCAACCTTAGTTTTATCAAATCCAATACCTTGATCAATTACTTTCACAATCAAAGAATCCTCCTCAATTAAAAAGTGAATAAATACATTGTTTTCGGTCTTTGAATGTTCAAAAGCATTGATGCAGGCTTCAATCAATGCCATACTTATCTCCCCACTTTGCTCTTCGGAAAGATCCATGTGATTAGCGATCACTTCGGCGGTTTGCGTTGCTATTAACTCCATATTGGGTAGTATTGGCAACTTCAGTTCAACTACTGGTACTAGTTTTTTCATATAAAATTTATTTTAAATTTTCATTTTTATTTACGTTTAATTACTACCAATGTAATGTCATCCGGATTACGCTTGCCAGCTAGCCATTGATCCACAGATTCAATCAATACATCGATGATTTTTTGAGCAGTTAGGTGACCACTAGCTTGAATCAGCGCTTTCAATCGATCGTAATCATACAGTTCCCCTATTGTATTTGGAGCTTCAGGTAAGCCATCTGACAATTGGATTAAAACATCATCCTTTTCAAAATTTCTAGTTTCCAATACAAATTCCTCATCTTTTAATCCCCCTAGCGGAAGGCCATTGTTCTCAAACTCCTCAACAGTCTCCGAGGCTGAATGGTAGAGATAGATAGGAGGCATGGCGGCCGAACTCAAGTAAACTTTATTTGTAGTGATCTCAGCAATATTCAAGCTCATCCTTAATGTGCCTAGATCAATTTTTTTAACCACATTATTCAATCTTTTTAGGATCTTATTGGGCTTTACTTCATCTATGCCATTCAAACCCGCTTTGGTAACAGAAACCATCATACCCGAAGTAACTCCATGTCCAGTAGCATCCCCACAAACACTCACTAAAGTACCATTTTCTTGAGGAAAGAAATCATAATAATCTCCCCCTACCTCAGTGGAAGAGCGAATAAAGGTAGCAATATCTAAATCAGGCCTTTGGGGTTTTTCTTTTGGCAACATGCTTTGTTGAAGATCTCTTGCCGCTTGCAACTCCTTATTCTTCCGATCTTCTTCTATTTTCCGTACACGTTCTTTTTGTTTCCGCTTCGCGTTAAAATAAATGGCCGTAGATATTATCACAGCACAAATAATTGTGATTACCAAATATTTCTGTTGCTCCGCTTTTTGCTCATTCAATTCTCGTTGCTTCACTTCTTCGTTAATCGCCATGTTCTGTGCATCATTAGCTTTAGCTTTGTTAAACAATTGGTCTTTTAGTAAATCTGCTGCTTCCAAATATTTAAAAGCACTTAAATTATCCCCAATTTGTTTATGTGTTTTGTAGAGTAAAATATTTGCTTTTAAAAGTGCTTCGGTGTAGGTGAATTTGTCGGATAAATCAATTACATTTTTGGAATAAAAAATATCAGAATCAATGGCCCATAAATAATCAAACGCATTTGCAACACCTAAATTTGATTCTAGAAGAAACTTATAATCTTTTATTTCAATGGCACCATCAATGCCTAGTTTGTAATAATATACTGCCGAATCATACATCTTATCATTTGTCATAAGTATAGCCTTAAAAACTTGAT
>CAMARL010000100.1 GCA_945860325.1 Spirosoma fluviale
ACCAATTATTATATATCGGTTCCTTATCAAAATCTTGAAACAGCCTTTTGGTTGGAATCCGACCGCATGTTGCAATTGGCCTTTAATCCTCAATCATTGGAAGTCCAACGAAAAGTCGTGATCGAAGAATTTAAGCAACGTTATCTAAACCAACCCTATGGAGATGTTTGGTTGAAATTCCGTCCGCTCATTTATACCCAACATCCATACCGCTGGCCTACGATTGGCGCCGGAATTCAGCACATCGAGGAGGCGGTTTTAGAAGATGTGAAAGCGTTTTTTGCTAAATATTACGTTCCGACAAATGCGATTTTGGTGTTAGCGGGCCGAGTAACGTTTGCGGAGGCTAAGGCATTGGCTGAAAAGTGGTTTGGCCCTATTCCGGGTGGGAAAAAGCCTGTACGCCAATTGCCTAAGGAACCTGTTCAGACGGAAGATCGTCGAATGGAAATTGTTGGTAAGGTTCCGTCCAATCGTTTTTATAAAGCTTATCCAGTACCAGGACGTTATGATGAGGGATTTTATGCCATTGATTTGATGTCCGATTTAATGGGTCGGAATGAAACTTCTTTTTTATATTTAGCTTTGGTTCAAAACAAGCGAATTTTTGATTCAATTTCTGTTTCTCAAACGGGATCGATAGACCCTGGATTATTAATCATTTCAGGCCAAGTTTGTGACGGAGTTGATTTGGAATTGGCCGAAAAGGAATTGGACCAAGCCATTCATGATTTTGTGAATTGCACTTATCAAACAGTGGATTTGGAACGTGTCAAAAACCAGGCAGAGGCGAGTTTGATTTTTGGGGAGGTTGAAGTGCTGAATCGCGCCATGAATTTAGCTATGGCCGCGAATGCTGGCGACGTTAATTTGGTTAATTTGGAATCTGAAAATTTAGCGAAAGTCACCTTAAGCGAAGTTGCTTATTGGGCTAAAAAAATATTTAAAGAAGGTAAATCCAATACATTGATATATAAAAAGGCATAATATGAAAATTCGGGTAGGTCAAGGATATGATGTACATCAATGGGTTGCCGGAAGGCCATGTATGTTGGGAGGTATTTTAATTCCTTCAGACCATGGGCCTCTAGGCCATTCAGATGCTGATCTAGTTTGCCATGTTTTGTGTGATGCTTTGTTAGGTGCTGCCAATATGCGCAATATTGGCTTTCATTTCTCAGATAAAGATCCTGTTTGGAAGGGCGTCGCCTCTACGATTTTATTGCAAAAAGTCATGGAGATGATTCGAGAAGCAGGATGGGAATTAGGCAATGCAGATGTGACGGTGATCTTAGATCAGCCCAAATTAAACGCACATATTCCAGCGATGAAGGAGAATTTGGCCCTTGTGATGGGCATTGACGAGAGTCAAATTTCCATTAAAGCAACGACTTCAGAGGGGATGGGATTTGTAGGAAGAGGCGAAGGAATATCGGCGATGGCCGTTGCATTAATTCAACAAGATTAAATGAAAAACGTTGTCATCGACATAGAAAAAGAACGCTTAGAGATACTCAAAAGGTACCGTAAATTACTGCGTACGGCAAAGCCTTTTTTGAAAGATGACGATGCCAAACAAATTAAAAAAGCTTTTTTACTCTCCGCAGAGGCGCATAAAGATATGCGCAGAAAATCCGGAGAACCCTATATATACCATCCTTTAGCGGTGGCGCAAATTTGTGTGGAGGAGATTGGTCTCGGGACCACTTCGATTATCTCGGCTTTGATGCATGATGTAGTTGAAGACACGAATACGACATTAAAGGAAATAGACAAAGATTTCGGCCCTAAGATTACGTCGATCATCGACGGTTTGACAAAGATTGCAGGGACCTTTGAGTACGGGACATCCCAACAAGCCGAGAATTTCAGGAAGATGTTATTGACGCTTTCAGATGACATCCGGGTGATCTTGATCAAGCTAGCAGATCGCTTACATAACATGCGTACACTAGGTATTATGGCGAAAGAAAAGCAATTGAAAATTGCTTCGGAAACCATTTATTTATATGCTCCTCTGGCGCACCGACTAGGTTTAAATGCGATTAAAACGGAATTAGAGGATTTAGGATTAAAGTATACGGAGCCAGAAGCTTATAAGGAGATTGCTCATAAATTATCAGAAAATAAGCGAAACAGAGAAAGTTTTGTGGAGCATTTTATTAGGCCCATCAAAAAATCGTTGGATGAACGTGAGAAGAATTATACGATCATTGGCCGACCAAAATCTATTTATTCTATTTACAATAAATTAAAAAAGGGCAATACGTCCTTTGATAAAATTTATGATTTATTTGCGGTCCGAGTGGTCTTAGATGTTCCATTGGATCGTGAGAAGTCAGATTGTTGGGAAGTGTATAGCATAGTAACGGATCATTATCGGCCTAACCCTAGCCGATTAAAAGACTGGGTTTCCACTCCCAAATCGAATGGGTATGAGTCTTTGCACACCACCGTGATGAGTATGCCCTTTGGGAATGATAAAGAGGGGCGCTGGGTAGAAGTTCAAATCCGGACGAATCGGATGGATGAAATTGCTGAAAAGGGTGTCGCGGCACATTTTAAATATAAGGGAACGGACACCAGGACGAGTCAGGCTTTTGAATCTTGGTTGTCGCAGGTGAGAGAGGCCTTGGAATCAAATGATAAATCCAAATCTGCCGTCGAGTTAGTGGATGACATAAAAAATTCACTCTACCATGAGGAAGTATTTGTATTTACACCCAAAGGGAAATTAATCGTTTTGCAATCTGGTTCTACGGCTTTAGATTTTGCTTTTGAGATACATTCAGAAGTGGGTGCTCGGTGCATTGGGGCTAAAGTAGGAGGGAAATTAGTTCCCTTGTCTCATAAATTAGCGAATGGGGATCAGATTGAAATATTGACTTCATCTAAGCAAAAACCCTCTGAGGATTGGCTTAGAATTGTCTATACAACCAAGGCAAAAGCGCGGATTAAAGAATTTATCAAAGAGGAAAACAAGTCCCATTTGATTAAGGGGCGTGATATGATTGAGCTCCGACTGAAGCATTTGGGTTATCCAGTTTTGACATTAGAAATAACGAACCAATTGCGTGCTTACTTTAATGCGAAGGATGCAAACGATCTTTTTTATCGGTTTGGGAAAGCATATATTGCCATTGAGCAATTGAAACACTGGAAATCCGATAAGGAGTCGCATGAGCGAAAGCAGGCAGAAAAAGCCATTCAATCTCCTATTGTAGACAGTAAGTCTTTCCGAAAGGAAATGCAACAATACAATAAGGATCGTAAGGAGTCTGATATTTTGTTGATCGGCGAGGATATGGATAAGGTGGATTATACCTTAGCCAAATGTTGCAACCCAATTTCTGGAGACGAAGTATTTGGTTTTGTCACCATTAACGAAGGAATAAAAATTCATCGCACTGGATGTCCAAATTCCACTGAGTTATTGTCTCGACACGGCGATCGTGTGATTAAAGCCCAGTGGACGAGTCAGATAGCGATGTCATTTATTGTCGAGCTGGTGATTCGAGGAATCGACCGGGTTGGATTGGTCAATGATGTGACTCGGGTCATTTCGGATGAGTTACAAGTAAATATTACAGCTTTGTCGATTGGGGTGAAAGAGGGATTATTTGAAGGGAAAATTTCTTTGATGATTCAAGACACAAATCATTTGGAATCCCTAGTAGCCGAGTTAGAGCAAGTGACAGGGGTAATCGAGGTGGCCCGAGAGGAAATTTAGTATTTTTCATAATTTATAGCTTATTTTACGTCGTTTTTTTTGATTAAATGTCCCCAGAAATAGAGAAGTTCGTTTCAGTAAAAAAGATTTTCACAGCCTACTTGGAAAACAAGGGATTGAGGAAGACGCCGGAACGTTTTGCTATTTTAGAGGAGATTTATTTGCGGGATGATCACTTTGATGTGGAAGAATTATACATCTCGATGAAAAACAAAAAGTACCAAGTTTCTAGGGCCACGGTTTATAATACATTGGATGTGTTGGTGGAATGTGACTTGGTGGTCAAGCATCAGTTTGGCAGAAATCAAGCTCAATTTGAGAAGTCGTATGGTCGTCGCCAGCATGATCATTTAATTTGTACGGATTGCCACAAAGTCACCGAGTTTTGTGATCCACGTGTTCAAACCATTCAGAGCTTAGTGGGGGAGATGCTTCAGTTTAGCGTCATGCACCATTCATTAATATTTTATGGTTCATGTACCAAAAAGAATTGTGAACACAGAGATGCTTATCGCGCTCAAAATCAAGAATAATTTACGTTTTAAAAATTTATTATGGCAGTTGATGTATTATTAGGATTACAGTGGGGAGATGAGGGGAAAGGAAAAATCGTGGATGTTTTAGCTCCTCGTTATCAGGTAGTTGCTCGTTTTCAAGGCGGTCCTAATGCGGGACATACGCTTGAATTTGATGGATTTAAGCATGTATTGCATCAAATACCTTCTGGAATTTTTCGCCAAGAAGTTCAAAATATTATTGGGAATGGAGTTGTTTTAGATCCGATTATTTTCAAAAAAGAGATTGATGGATTGGCTCATTTCAATTTAGATTTGCGTAAGAATTTAGAAATTTCAAAAAAGGCTTCCATCATTTTACCGACGCATCGCTTGTTAGATGCTGCGTATGAAAAAGCGAAAGGGGATGCGAAGATTGGTTCTACTTTAAAGGGGATTGGGCCAACGTATACCGACAAAATCTCAAGACAAGGTTTGCGCGTAGGGGATATGATTTCACCTAATTTTCCTGAAAAATATACGGCTTTAGTGGATCGTCATAAGGCTATTTTAGATGTTTATAAGTTTGAATATGATTTAGCGGAGGCTGAAAAAGAATTTTTTGCGGCGGTTGAATTCATGAAAGAATTTCAGTTGGTGGACAGTGAGTATGTAGTTAATCACGCATTGAATGCTGGAAAGACGATTTTGGCTGAAGGCGCTCAAGGCTCTTTATTGGATGTGGACTTTGGGTCTTATCCATTTGTTACATCCTCAAATACCATTACGGCAGGTGCTTGTACCGGCTTAGGGGTAGCGCCTAAAAATATCGGAGAGGTTTTTGGAATATTTAAGGCGTATGCTACTCGGGTGGGTTCTGGACCTTTTCCTACGGAATTAGAAGATGAGGTAGGAGAACGTATGCGCCAAGAGGGGAGAGAGTTTGGCTCTACAACAGGCCGACCTCGCCGTTGCGGTTGGATCGATCTACCCGCTTTAAAATATGCGATGATGATTAATGGGGTGACCCAATTAATTATGATGAAAGCAGATGTGTTAAATATTTTCGAAGAAATTTTGGTGTGTACGGGTTATGAAATGCCGGATGGTTCACTGACGGATCAAATTCCATTTGAAATTACTGAGATTAAGGTGAAGCCCGTGTATGTAAGTCTGAAGGGCTGGCACTGTTCATTGGAAGGAATGAGAAATTTCGACCAATTGCCTGCCGAGTTAACGGCTTATATCGCATTCTTAGAGTCGCACTTAAATTTACCGATCAATTTTATTTCGACGGGACCAGATCGCGAGGCATGTGTTTTACGTGGTTCTTTAGCTTAAAAAATGAAAGCAGAAGAAAGTCATTTGGCCGATTTGTTTCAATACGATGAGATTTATTGGGTGCCTGCTGATCGTGGATCGAATGAGATTCAGTTGGTGAGCTCCACTCAAACGATTGATTCAAATCAGGTTCAGGATAGTTCTTCATCGCCCAAAGAAAATGTGGCTGGTCAAGTGGCCACCAATCAACCCGAATCTATTGAGCATTCATTTGAGTCAGAACCCTCTTTAGACGGGGAATCTTCCAAAAGCAATATTAGTATTTCTACTCCTTGGGTTGTTATTGGTCATATATCAGAGCTAGAAAAGGCGCGGTTGACCTTGATTTTTTCAGCTCCCCCAATGTTATTGTCGGCCAAAGATTGGAGTATTTATGAGCCCAAGGATGACGAGCCCATGCTTTCTGAATTTGTTAAGCAGGCTGGGGCAAACAAATTTATATTTTTAGGCCAACAACCCGCTGTTTGGCAATCTGATTTTCATGTGACAGAACTGGTGCTATTGGAAGGCAAATCGGTTTATTTCTTCCCTCGCTTGATATCGACATTGACGGATACTGAAAAATCATTGAAACTAGTTTTTTGGAATGCCATGAAGTCGATGATTTAAAAAACGCTTGTTTACCAGGCATACCTGGCTAATGGGCTGACATCTTGCCCACAAAATTCACCCGCTTCGAATTTGAAATGGCCAGCCATGGCGATCATCCCTGCGTTATCGGTGCAATAGGAAAAAGCTGGGATAAAAACTTCCCAATGATTTTCTTCGCCCAATTCCTGTAACCTTTTTCTCAAGCCTGAATTAGCAGATACTCCACCAGCTATTGCGATGGAAGAACAGTTTTTTTCACGCATCGCCTTTTTGACTTTACGCAATAAAATTTCAATCAGTGTTTTTTGAACTGAAGCACAAATATCAGCCTTATTTTCCTCGATGAAATTGGGATTTAATTTTACTTCCTTTTGGAGGAAATACAGGATTGCGGTTTTAATTCCTGAAAATGAAAAATCTAATCCGGGCATTTCGCCCATGGGAAATGGGTATTTGTCGGGATTTCCTTCTTTGGCAAGCTTATCGATCAATGGTCCTCCTGGGTAGGGAAGTCCAATTAATTTAGCCGTTTTGTCAAAGGCTTCGCCAACGGCATCATCCTGGGTTTCCCCTATGATTTGCATGTTGAGTGGGCCTTCCACCCAGACCAACTGTGTATGTCCGCCACTTACGGTTAAGCACAAAAATGGAAATTGGGGTCTAGGTTCTTCAATGAAATGCGCCAAAACATGCGCTTGCATGTGATTTACCTCAATTAATGGAATGTCTAAACTTAGGGCTAATGACTT
>CAMARL010000101.1 GCA_945860325.1 Spirosoma fluviale
TTTGCCAAAACGGCCACGGCACTATTATTGGCCAAATACCTGAACGACCCTCAAGTGAATCTAAGCAAATGGATGAGCCAATGGAGATCTGCGCTCATCATTGCTTTGCCTATGTTACTGATCATCGGCTCAAACGAAACAGGTTCAGCTTTGGTTTTTGCCTCATTTATTATTCTTTTATACCGAGAAGGATTGCCTGGTGAATATCCTGGCTTATTGATTGCCCTAATCGCGCTTTTTGTTAGCTCTCTTTTACTGAGTCCTTTGGCTATTTTTATTTGCCTGGTAGGTTTGGCAAGTCTTTTCGTGATTATTCTGCCGATTTACCAAAGGCGTTTGCCTCAAACCTACATTCGAATGGCTGGGGTCATTGCTATTGTTATGTCACTGTCAACCTTAGTGGATTGGGTGGTTAACCATGTTTTAAAAGAACATCAACGCAATAGAATCAAGGTTTTATTGGATCCGTCTTTTGACACCAGGGGCTTAGGATATCAAGTGACCCAATCAAAAATTGCGATTGGTTCTGGGGGATTTTGGGGCAAAGGATATTTAGGGGGGACCCAGACAAAATTCGATTTTGTGCCTGAGCAAAGTACCGACTTTATTTTCTGTACGATTGGAGAGGAATTTGGGTTTGTTGGGGTGATGGCGGTTATTTTGTTGTTTTTGTTTTTTCTTTGGCGTTTGTTGTATTTAGCGGACCAACAACGATCTCGGTTTGCTCGTGCATATGGATTTGGTGTGGTTGGAATCTTATTTTTTCATTTTTTAGTTAACATTGGAATGACCATCGGATTGATGCCAATTATGGGAATCCCATTGCCATTTTTTAGTTACGGAGGTTCCTCACTTTGGTCATTCACTATTTTATTATTTATATTTTTAAAACTTGATGCGCATCGTTCTGACATGCTATCGAGATAATATATTTCTATGGAAAATCAACCTTTAAGCTCCAAAGCAAAAATGCTCATTGCCGTTGCCGCCTTGGGTTATTTTGTTGACGTATACGATTTAATTCTTTTTTCAGTCGTTCGAAATCCAAGTTTAAAATCATTAGGTCTATCGGGATCTGAATTATTAGATCAAGGGCTTAATCTCATGAATATCCAAATGGGAGGGATGCTTTTAGGGGGAATTTTATGGGGTGTTTATGGAGATAAAAAAGGCCGAAAATCTGTGTTATTTGGTTCCATTTTAATGTATTCTATTGCAAATGCATTAAATGGATTTGTTACCGACATGAATACCTATGCTATTTTAAGGTTTATTGCCGGCATCGGTTTAGCGGGGGAGTTAGGGGCTGGAATTACATTGGTCAACGAAACATTGCCGGCCTCAAAACGCGGGATTGGCACATTGATTATAGCCGGAGTGGGCGCTTCAGGTGCCATTGTCGCCCCCATCATTTCTAATTTAAGTGCGGATCCCGAGTGGTGGAGAACCTGCTATTTTATTGGCGGTGGGATGGGCCTTGCCCTTTTACTCTTAAGGTTAGGGACTTTTGAATCTTCCATGTATCAGGATTTGGGCCAAGGGGTTAAGAAGGGAAATTTCTTCCAATTGTTTTCAAATCGAGCTACGTTCACCAAATACATGTATTGCATTATGATGGGATTACCCATTTGGTACATCATTGGCATCCTCGTTTTTGCCTCTCCAGAAATCACGCAATCCTTCGGTATTAGTGGTCAGATCAATGGGGGAGATGCCATCATGTATTGTTATTTAGGATTGACTTTTGGAGATTTTGCCAGTGGGGCTTTGAGCCAAGTTTTAAAAAGTAGGAGACAAGCCGTTTTGATATACCTTACGTTGGTTTCATTTTTGGTCATCTATTTCCTATATTTCCTATCCAATATTAGCGTTTCGTTTGGTCATATCATCATCACAGCCTTAGGATTTTTTGGCGGATATTGGGCGGTATTTTTAACCAGTTCTTCGGAGCAATTTGGGACTAATTTGCGCATGACAGTAACCACAACGGTGCCTAATTTTGTGCGTGGAGCTTTAATTCCCATTACTTTATTATTCAAAGCATTAATTCCTCAATTTGGACTTATTAATGCCGCGGCGATGGTAGGTTTTGTGTGTTTTGGGTTGGCATTTTGGGCCGTAACTCATCTGAAGGAGACTTTTGGTGAATCACTTGATTATGTAGAATAATGGCTTTAATATCCAAGAAAAAAATCCTTTATCGAATCAATCATCAACTCCGTCGGTATTTAAAAAAATACAACCGAGAGTACACGATGAACATTAGTTATGCGGACTTATTGCGTTATGATAACGCGATTGTATTGTATGATAAAAATGGGGTTGACACACTTTGGGAATCTGTGTTTTATTCGCCTGGAGATCAAGAAGGAGTTTATGAATCGCTGAAGCAGATTTATGCCGACTTAAAAACGGATGGGAACGAGGAGGTAATCAAGCACTTGGTGATCGACCGAGTGGATTTTTGTACTTATGGAAATACGCATCCTTTTCGGATCCGAATTGTTAATCGGGTCAATGATAACTTTGATTATTTCTACATTAAAATTGCCGATGCGTCGCGGGTGTATGGCTTGGAAATGGAACATATTTTATCCCCTAATCGGATCAATTATGTCACCCATGAAAACACCTTGGTCGAAGAGCATATTGCTGGGGTCCCTGGTGATATATTTCTCCAACAGTCACTTGAGACTGATTTAGAGGCACCGATACGATTGGCGAAGGAATTTGTTAAATTCAATGAGCGTTGCTTGGTCCAAGTATTAGGCGATATGCATAGTGCTAATTATGTGGTGATTACAACGCCAGATTTCGAGGAAATTTATTACCGTATTCGGCCGATCGATTTTGACCAACAATGTTACGAAGGTAAGAAATCGGTGTATATGCCACAGTATTTCAAACAAAATAACCCGCTTATTGAATTAGGGATAAAGTTGATGACACCAGAATCTGTCTGGCAATATCAAATTGAGGAACGCTCGATGATCGCAAGTCGATTAAAATCAGAGAGCCAGCGCGTATATGATCTGATGGACGTGATGTCAAAGGACGAAATTGCGCCTTTAGAAAATGTAGATCAATTAAAATCTGAATTAGCGAAACACTATCAAGATGATCGTTTTTTAGCTTGTCAAACCATGGGGGAAATTGTCTGGCATAGTTTAGAATTAGTGATGAAACACTAATCCTTTTTAAGGGCATCAAAAGCCATTAATGCAAATCCAAGAATAAATGCTAATCCACCAATGGGCGCAATGGCTCCCCAGAATAATTGTTGGCTTATGCAAATCAAATACAAAGATCCTGGAAATACAATCGAGCCCGTGATGTGAAAATAACTAGCTATTTTCAGCATTTTATTTGGCCGCGATTTTTGTAAAACACCTAATAAAATCAGGGCCAATCCTCCATACATTTGATACTGAGCAGCTGTCTCAAAAGTATCCAGCCGATTTATATGCATTAGGTAAGGTTTCCAAGCATGAGCTCCGAAGGCACCTATGGCCACTGAGGTTGCTGCAAAAATCGAACCTGAAAATAGCGCTAGATTTTTCATTTTAGAGGGTATAAAAAAAGCCTTTTGAAAAGGCTTTAAAGTTTAAGACGCTAGAGTGACTTTCAAATCATTCAATTTTCTGCGGATGGAGTCGTCAATTTGTTGGTCTCCAACGCGCAAGATAAATCCTCCAATCAATGACTCATCGATATGCTCGGTTAATTCTACCTCTTTGCCTGTATAATCTTTTACGATGCCTGTAACCGTTTTCTTTTGTTCTGCATTCAGTGCAATGGCGCTAGTAATATCAGCTTTTTGAATTCCTTTATAGTCTTTGTAAAGATTGATAAATTCTTTAGCAATGGCAGGCAAAATACTTTCTCTATTTTTGTTTGTAATGATCACAAAGATCGAGTAGGTAACCGGATTAAAAATCGATTTAAAAAGCTTATTTAAAATCGCTAATTTGGTATAATGCTTAATGATGGGACTTTTAAGTGCTAAAACTAGGTCTTTACTCCCTTCGCATGTTTCTTTAAATCCAACCATGTCTGTATAAACGGCGTCCACTACATTTTTTTCAATGGCGAAGTCGAGCAGTGATTTAGCGTATCTATGGGCAACAATTAATTCAGACATTTCTACTTAATTTAACGATGTATCAATTATAATTTAACTTCTGCAATCCAGTCGGAGACTAATTTTTCTTGTGCAGATTTGTCCTTCAACTGATTTTTAAGAACTTTTTCAGCTAATTCCAAAGAAAGACTTGCCGCTTCTTTACGGATCGCACTTACTGCGGCAACTTTTTCTTGTTCAAAAGCCACTCTTGCTTTATCTATTTCTTGGGCTGCAGCTGTCTGAGCATCTAATTTAGCCTGTGCAATCATGGCATCTGCCGCTTCTTTAGCTTGTTTAATAACAGCATCGCGATCTGCTTTTGCACTAGCGATTAACTGCTCATTACCTGCTTTTAACTCAGCCATCTCTTTGCGAGTAGTTTCTGATAACTTGATAGCCTCATCTATGGATTGCTCACGCTCATCCAATGAATTGATAATAGGTTTCCAAGCGAATTTAGCGAGAACAAAGAATAATGATCCAAATACAATAACCTGCCAAAATAATAATCCAAAGTCTGGGGTAATTAACTCCATATCGTATATAAATTTAAAAAATGATAATCATTTTAATAAGCGCAATTTGATTCCAATTGAGTTCAAATTGCGCTTAATTTTTTTTGAATCTGATTTCCAAGGCTATTCCTTAGAAGATTCGGTACGTCAATTACTTTAACGTAACTAACAAACAAATTACAGCAGCGAAAAGAGCAACCGCTTCCACGAAAGCAGCCATGATCAACATCGCTCCTTGAATTTTCCCAGAGGCTTCTGGCTGGCGTGCAATGGCTTCCATGGCTGAACCACCAATGTTACCGATACCAATACCAGCACCAATGGCTGCGCATCCTGCACCAATACCTGCAAGTCCAAGACCTACTGAAACTTCTAATAAAATCGACAAAATAGACATACGATTTGGGTTTATATAAAAAAAATAATTTACAATTTAATGGTGATGCTCCTCTACTGCAGCCCCTATGTAAGTCGAAACTAACATGGTGAAAATGTAGGCTTGAACCACGGCAACAATCATTTCAATCACACTCATGAAAAGCGAAAAGGGTACCACCGCAATTCCTAATGCTGCACTTTCAAAAATAAAAATCAAAGAAACTAAACTTAATAAAATAATATGACCGGCAGTAATGTTTGCGAATAAACGAACCGTCAATGAAAATGGCTTCATAAATATACCGACAATTTCAACTGGGGTTAAAATAACCAACAACCATTTAGGGACTCCGGGCATTGCAAAAATATGTAACCAATAATTTTTCTTTCCATTGAAAATAGTGATAACGAAGGCAATTAGTGCTAATACAAGTGTTACGGCAATATTACCCGTAACATTAGCTCCACCTGGGATTAAGCCTAAAACATTATTAAACCAGATAAAAAAGAACACTGTTAACAAATATGGCATAAACCTACGAAAATGTTTGTCTCCAATATTTGGCTTAGCAATTTCATCACGAATAAAGATAATGATGGGCTCAAAAAGAGATTGTATTCCTTTAGGTGCTCTATGTGGATTATCCTGATACTTTTTACCAATCCCTATGAAAATACTTAATAATAATACAGCTGATATTAAAAGTGAGGCAACGTTTTTAGTGATTGAAATATCATATATATGTTCTCCATTCTCCGCATGAATTTTACCATGAGACAAAGCTAGACCCTGATATGGAACTTCTTCATGGTGCTCATTCTTGAAATTTGATGAGGAAAAAAGCATTAAACCTTTTGATTCTGAGTAAACAATACATGGGAGAGGTAACGTTACATGCGTGTGTCCTATGGTCATAAAATGCCACTCGTGCTCATCCGCAATGTGATGCATGATTAATTTACCAGGATCAAATTTTTCTGATTTAGTTTCTTGTGGAGCTGTTGTGGTACTTGTCGCTTCCGTTGATGCAGGTTTCGCCGCCGCTTCATTCTCATTTGCCCAAACAGTTAGGCTGGTCAAGCAAAATAAAAATCCTAAGATTATATTTGTAAAATACATTTTTTTAAAATTAGTCAACATCGGCATCTTCATTCGCTCTAAAAAATAATTTATGATGTAATTTTTGCTAATCTATTGATTAACTGATTATTGGCTTTAAAAAATCAGGAAATTTCCTTCGAGATTTCTAAAAACGTCGCAAGTTACGAAGCAAACCAAATATTTCAAAATTTGAACTACATAAATAGAGTACAAAAAAGTTGCCTACAAACAAATAAATTTGAGGTGTATGTGTATAGGCGAAGAATGCGATAAAGAGAATGCTTAAAATAAATCGAATGCCAAAGGATGCGGTTTGGAATTGTACAAACTTCTCACCCTCATTTTTTTGCCCAAATTGGGCTATTTGGAGTGTCAAATAGGATTGAAACAACAGAAATACAAAGATGAATTTTAAGTCGGGATGCAGGAAATGAGCCAAGGAACTTTGGCTGATACCCCAAACGCCTAGGCCTATTATAAAATAAAAAATAAATATTTTCAGCATGGGACAAATATCTGATAATTGTGGGGTTAAAATAAATTTTAGCCTTCAATTTTTGGAATTTCCTTAATCCTGCCGTTAATTTACATCCTCATTCAGTAGCTGATTGCCATTGAATTATAAAGAAGAAGGGAGAGACTAGGCTCTGTGAACTTCTGGCAACCCGTCAAGAAATTGACCCCGGTGCTAATTCCTACCCCAGGCGGTTGCCTGTTTAGGGAAATATAATGTTATGATTTATGCAAGCAGAAATTCATCATTATCATTCTAC
>CAMARL010000102.1 GCA_945860325.1 Spirosoma fluviale
AATTTAATTATTTTGGAAGATTTCAAGCCTCCTTTTTTATCCGATTTTTCCGGTTGTAAAATATAATCCACCTGAGATTTGATGGACTCGGAAATACTGGTAAAATCAGTCGGCGATGGAGCTCCTGAAATATTCGCCGAGGTAGAAACAATTCCCCGCTGATAGCGATACACCAAGCCCTTGCAAAATTCATCCTTCAATAATCGAATCGCGATGCTGCCATCGGGGCCCAACATATAATGACTGACATTTTTGCCTTTTGGATATATAATGGTCAATGGGTCTTCCGCAAACTCGGCTAAATCCCAAGCGATTTCAGGGACCTGATCCACATATTCACTTAACTGTTCAATTTTGGAAATCAACAAAATTAAGCCCTTATTTTCAGGTCTATTTTTAATATCAAAGAGTTTTTCAATAGACCCATCCATACGGGCATCACAGCCCAAACCCCAAATGGTGTCACTTGGATATAATATCACACCTCCGGACTTTAAAGAGGCAACCGCATCAGCATATAGATTCAACATAATGGGCACAAAGGTAAGATTTAATTCCTCATTTATTAAGTCAAATCGCAATATTTGATCCAAATTGGCTACCTTTGTTGCTTATTGGAGAGCATTAAATCCAATTATTTTATCATGTTATTAGTACAAAAGCAATTAATTGAAGCCCTACAAAATGGCTTATCCTCCTTATTTCAAATTCAAGCAAACGACTTGGTTTTGCAAGAAACCAAAAAGGAATTTGAAGGAAGCTACACCTTTGTCGTTTTCCCATTTACTAAGCAAGCGGGTTTAGCTCCTGCAGCCATAGCCGAGAAACTAGGCCAATTCGTCTTAGAGAACTATTCAGGCGTCAAAAAATTCCAAGTCGTTCAGGGATTTTTAAACTTTAGCTTTACAGATGAGGTTTGGATGAATGCGTTAAACAAAATAGTTCAGGGCTCTCAAAAATTCTCTTTGGATAAAAAAAGCGAAAAAGTATTAATTGAATATTCATCCCCCAACACCAATAAACCTTTACACTTAGGCCATTTAAGAAATAATTTTCTTGGGTTTTCTGTGGCTCAAATTTTAGAAGCCGCTGGATATGAAGTCATCAAAACAAATTTGGTCAATGACCGAGGAATTCATATTTGTAAATCGATGCTGGCGTACCAACTCATGGGCCAGGGAGAAACTCCTGAAATTAGTGGATTAAAGGGGGATCATTTGGTTGGAAAATATTATGTTGCCTTTGACCAACTCTATAAATCAGAAATTGACGTATTAATTAAGCAAGGATTAGATCCTGAAAAAGCTAAAAAAGAAGCGCCCATACTCCTAAAAGCACAAGATATGTTGTTGGCTTGGGAAAATGGAGACCAAGAGGTTATAGACCTTTGGAAAACGATGAATACGTGGGTTTTTGCAGGTTTTGAGAAAAGCTATGCGCAAATGGGCGTTCGTTTTGATAAAATTTACAGAGAGTCGAATACTTATTTATTAGGTAAGAAATTGGTCGATGAAGGGCTAAAAGAAGGAGTTTTTTATCAAAAAGAAGATCAATCTGTTTGGATCAATTTAGAGGATGAGGGATTGGATGAGAAATTGGTCTTACGAAAAGATGGAACCTCCGTTTACATTACCCAAGATATGGGAACGGCTCAATTGAAATTCGAGGATTTTGGAGCAAAAAAATCAATTTATGTAGTTGGAAATGAGCAAGATTACCACTTTGAAGTCTTGTTCCATATTTTAAAAAAATTAAATAAACCTTATTCCCATGGCAATTTCCACTTATCCTACGGGATGGTCGACCTACCCACTGGAAAAATGAAATCACGTGAAGGCACCGTGGTAGACGCAGATGATTTAATGGCTACAATGGTTCAAACAGCTAAAGAGCGAACCATGGAGTTGGGAAAAACGGATGGATTTACGGAAGATGCGTCGAACGATTTATACCAACAGCTTGGCATGGGGGCTTTGAAATACTATTTATTGAAAGTTGACCCCAAGAAGCGCATGATGTTCAACCCGGCAGAATCCATTGATTTTCAAGGAAATACGGGTCCATTTATTCAATATACGCATGCTAGAATCCGCTCTATTACAAGGAAAGCGAAAGAATCTGGCATTGACCTCATGGATACCCATGCAAATAGCTCCGAATTAACCGTAACTGAAATAGATTTAATCTATATTTTGGGGCAATACAAAAGCGTCATTGAATCGGCGGCAGAAGCATTTTCTCCATCCTTAATAGCCATGTTTGCGTATGATGTAGCGAAACAATTCAACAAACTCTACAATGAATTAAGTATTTTAAAAGAGGAAGATGAAAATAAACGAAACATTCGATTAACTTTGGCAGACATTACGGGCAAAACAATTCAGCATGCTTTTTCGTTATTAGGAATAGTTTCACCCAATAAAATGTAATGAAACGTAAGTATATCATTTTTTTAACCTTTTTAATTTTGACCATCATGTTAGCAAGCTTTATGAAAATTGGATCTATTTTAACGGCATTAGCATTGCCATTCACCCAAAACACAGTTTTAACACGTCCAAACCAAATGGAAACAACCGCTGAAAAGAACTTTCATCAATTTAAAATGAAGACCATCGACGGAAAAGTAATCGACTTTTCTCAATTCAAAGGAAAGAAGATTGTCATATTAAATACCGCATCGAAATGTGGTTATACTCCACAATATGCAGATTGGGAGAAATTCCATCAGGCAAATAAAGACATTGTAGTCTTGGGTTTTCCAGCCAATGAATTTGGAGGACAAGAGCCTGGAACAAATGCTGAAATAGCAACTTTCTGTCAAAAAAATTATGGAGTTTCCTTCCAAATGATGGAGAAAGTGGTTGTTAAAGGCGGCGAGAAATGTGAGCTTTACAAGTGGCTTTCAGAAAAAAACCAAAATGGTTGGAACGAAAAAGAACCAAGTTGGAATTTCTGCAAATATGTTATCAATGAAAAAGGAGAATTAGTTAATTTCTTTGCTTCTGGAATTAAGCCAACAAGCCCTGAATTCGTTGCAGCATTGACAAAATAAATCAGATGAATCGATGGATTGAGGCTGCGAGACCTCGTACCTTGCCCCTTGCGATTTCAAGTATTTTATTAGGAAATTTTCTGGCCTATGCGGCCGGAAAATTTTCTTTTTTAACGGCATCCCTTGCTATACTAACCACTTTATTTCTCCAAATCCTTTCAAATTTTGCGAATGATTTAGGAGATTCGAAAAACGGAGTAGACAATAAAAATAGAAAAGTGGCTCTTAGGGCCGTTCAAACAGGGAAAATAAGTGCATCGGAAATGAAAAATGCGGTAATCATTGCGGCAAGCCTTTCATTTATTTCAGGAATAAGTCTTCTTTATTTTGCGTTGCAATACGCTAAGCCACAAACGATCATCACATTTGTCGTGCTAGGTCTGCTTGCTATTTTAGCTGCAATCGCTTATACGGTTGGCAAAAGACCTTACGGCTACATGGGCCTGGGCGATCTTTCGGTATTTCTATTTTTTGGATGGGTTGGCACCTTTGGTACCTATTATTTACAAACGGAAATTTTAAATTATTACATTCTAATTCCTGCCTCTGGTTGTGGATTTTTATCTGTTGCCGTATTGAATTTAAATAATTTGAGGGACATCGAAAATGACCGAAAGACAGGAAAAAATTCCATTCCGGTTCGCATAGGTAAAACTTTTGGCTTCTACTACCAAAAAACAATCATGTTACTAGGTGTCTGTACCTTTATTATCTACTTAATGTATCAAGGAAAACCCATTCAATTATCCCAGAATATTATCATTATGGCGGGATGGTACCCTTTGGTCCAAATCATCAAACAGTTGAATTCAAAAATGACCCCTTCACAAATAGATCCATACTTAAAAAAGACCGCTTTGAGCACTTTGTTTTTGATTGTGATTTTTGGTGTGAGTCAAATTTTTCTTAGCTAGAAAATTGACTATTTTTACAAAAAAATAATCCACTCATGTTACAACGAATTTCCATTATATTTTTGTTGAATTTACTATTCATCACTGCAGTTATTGCTCAAGACGCCGCTCCTAATTATCTTGAATTAGGCATAACGCAAAACAAAACAGGTAATTACGCCGATGCATTAAGGAATTTCAGTATTGAAATTGAAAAAAATATCGCCAATCCGAATCCGGTTTCATTTTACAATCGCGGATTTGCCAAATACAATTTAAAAGATTTCCGAGGAGCTATTTTAGATTTTGATAAAGCTATCGAATTGAAACTCACCTATTTCGAAGCCTTTATCGCGAGAGGACAAAGTTATAGCATGCAAGAGAACCATAAAGTGGCCATGAATGATTACAATGAAGCTATTCGTTTAAATCCATTGGAAGCCACTGCATATTTTAGTCGGGGTATCTCCAAAATGAAACTTCAAAATTTTCGTGGCGGTTTATCCGATTTCAATAAATCATTGGAATTAAATCCGGAATATGCACCAGGATTAGCATCTAGAGGCGAATCAAAAGTAAAATTGGGCGACTTTAAGGGAAGTTTGGAAGATTTTGATAAAGCCATCACCATCAATCCAAAGCGAGCGAATTATTATTCGAGTCGGGCTTTTTCTAAACTAAAATTAGGAGAATATGCCACAGCTTTAAAAGATTATGCGGAAGCTATTAAACTAAGTCCAGATAATCCAGACGATTATTATTTTTCAGGATTTTGCAAAACGCAATTGGAAAATTTTAGGGGAGAAAACGGTGAAAAAGGAGCATTAGAAGATTTCAGCAGGTCATTGGAATTAAACCCGATGAAAGTGGAAGCCTATTATGGAAGAGGCTTTTCAAAATCAAAAATTGGAGACCAAAGGGGAGCCATTGAGGATTATACGAAAGCAGCAGAAACAGGAAACAATGAAAATGCTAAGATTCTTTATGATGGCAAAATGTCTAAAAATTTGTTAGATGACCTAAGAAATGGCGTACAGGACAAAATCAAAATGGCAGAATTTACGTCTGAAAGAGCTGAAATATATTTCAATAGGGGATCTGCTAAGGCAAAATCTGGCGACCAAAAACAAGCTATGGATGATTACAACAAAGCCATTTCGCTTAATCCTGTGTATGCAGAGGCCTATTTTTTAAGAGGCGTTGCTAAGTCATCGTTGGGAGACCAACGCAATGCCATCCAAGATTGTAGCAATGCGATAAAATTAAATCCCAAATATGCGGAAGCCTATTATGTTCGAGGCATTATAAAATTGGCCCTCAGTGACAATACGGGTTGTTTAGATCTAAGTAAATCAGGAGAATTAGGTTATAATCCTGCCTATCAGGTCATCCGAGATCATTGCAATTAATATCAAAATCATTCATTTGAATAAAAGAAGCCTTCTAAATCGAAGGCTTCTTTTATTCAAATCTTAAGTGCTTGACAGATTCACCAGAATTTGCTAACTCTTCTAAAGAATCTATACCAATTTCTAAATGCTTATTGACAAAATTAGCTGTAACCGTATGATCACTTTTTTCCGTTTTAACTCCATCAGGTGTCATAGGATTGTCAGAGACTAAAAGCAAAGCGCCATGAGGAATTTTATTGACAAAGCCCACGGTAAAAATGGTCGCCGTCTCCATATCAATCCCCATGGCACGAATATCGGACAAATAGGTTTTGAAAACTTCGTCATGCTCCCAAACTCTTCGGTTAGTCGTATAAACCAAGCCGGTCCAATAGTCCATTTCATGTTTCTTGATCATAGAAGAAACCGCTCTTTGTAGTCGAAATGAGGGCAAAGCAGGTACTTCCTTCGGCATGTATTCATCTGAAGTCCCCTCTCCCCTAACTGCGGCAATGGGCAAAATCAAATCACCTATATTTAAATTTTTCTTTAATCCCCCGCACTTCCCCAAAAACAATACAGCATGAGGAGAAATAGCCGATAATATATCCATCACCGTAGCTGCCATAGGAGAACCCATGCCAAAATTTATGATCGTAATGTTATTAGCCGTGGCCGTTTGCATGGGCCGGTCTTTCCCTAAAATCTCCACTGAAAATTTTTCAGCAAACATGTCCACATAATTTTTGAAATTGGTCAACAAGATGTATTGGCCAAATTTTTCGATGGGAGTTCCCGTGTATCTGGGTAACCAATTTTGAACAATCTCTTCTTTTGTCTTCATAAATTATGTTTGAGTGATGAAATTAATCTAAATAAAGATTAATTTAGTATTTGGCTTTAAAACCTATGAATTCTTCGAACAATTTAAAATTAATTTTCCCTGAATTTGAATACAAATTAACAAAAAAGGAAGGGAAACTTTTTATTTATGATCCAATAGCTAAAAAATACAGGGCTTTAAGCCCAGAGGAATGGGTAAGGCAACATTGTTTGAATTTTTTAACCAACCATTTGGGATATCCTGCCACAAACATTCAAATAGAAAGAGCATTTAAGATAAATAAATTAATCCGACGAACTGATATTCAGGTGTTTGATTCATCAGGGCAATTACTCATGATTATTGAATGTAAAGCTCCACATATTGAAATAAATGATATTACCTTTCAGCAAATCAGTCAGTACCAACAAAAAAACATGGCTAAATATTTAGCCTTGACCAATGGATTAGAGAATCATATATTTGAAATAAACGCAACAGAAAATCAAACAAATAAAATCAA
>CAMARL010000103.1 GCA_945860325.1 Spirosoma fluviale
GGTATTAGAAGATCGGATTTAGGCAATATATTGCCAAAAGGTATCGAAGGTTTACATTCTCATACACTTTGCGAAAATGATTCATTTGTTTTAGAAAGAACATTGAAGGTGATTGAAGATAAATTTGGTGATTTATTGCCCCAAATTAAATGGTTAAATTTAGGAGGAGGTCATTTAATTACCAAAGAGGGTTATGATGTGGACCATTTGATTCAATTGTTACAGTCATTTAAATCAAGGTACCCATATTTAACGATTATTTTGGAGCCTGGTTCTGCGGTGGGTTGGCAAACAGGTTTTTTGAAATCTACGATACTCGATATTGTTCATTCGGCAGGTATTGACGTAGCTATTTTAGATGTTTCATTCGCGGCACATATGCCAGATACGCTTGAAATGCCATATAAGCCGAGAATTAGACATGCTTCAATGGAACCTATTTCTGGAAAACCTAGCTATAGGTTTGGAGGAATGACTTGTTTGGCTGGTGATTTTTATGGCGACTACTCTTTTGATTCGCCATTAAAAATAGGAGATGAAATTATATTTGAAGATATGATTCATTACACCATGGTAAAAACAACGACATTTAACGGAGTTAATCTTCCGGACATCGGCATGATCGATGTCAATGAAGAATATAAACGATTAAAGCATTTTGGATTCGATTCCTTTAAAGATCGACTATAAAAAAAGGACTCAATTTGAGTCCTTTTTTGTGGAGAAGATCGGGCTCGAACCGACGACCTCTTGCATGCCATGCAAGCGCTCTAGCCAACTGAGCTACATCCCCGCGTTGTAAAATTGCCACTTATCTTTTTGATTTCCTATATTCATTAGAAATTTACGCGTACCCCAATGCCGCCTTGTAAGTGCCAAAAGAATGGGCTGGGTAATAATTCATTATAAAACCCAATTTCACCAAAAAAGGATAGGCTAGGGGCATCAATAGGAAAATATTCTAAACCGCCAATGGCTGCAGCACCTATTCCTTGGTTTCGAGTAGATTTAGTAGAGTTTTTCTCGTATAAATCTCGTGAATTTATTTGTGGTCCAAAACCATAATAGGTATGTAGATCAGCATTGACTAATGTTGGAAAATGCCACAAATAAAGCATGTTGATGGAATAACCAATGTTGCGAAATTCCCCATCTTTATAATTACGATCTGTTCCCCATAAACCTCCATAGGTCCCAATATTGACTTCTATTGCATTTATTCCATTTGCAGAATATTTTCTAGCCATAAATCCTCCAGGTTCGCCGACTCTAAATCCCGCAGCCCAATCCTGTAATTGTCCATAATTTTCATGGCTCAAAATCAATAAAAAAAGAAATAAGAATACTTTTTTACACATTGTTTGCGGTATAAAAATTCTTTATTTTTTGTATTAATTCTTTGTTCTCGCTTTCTAATCCTATGGTGATCCTTATCGAATCATTGCAGAGCTCTACATTTGATCTATTTCTAGCAACTATTTTTTGCGAAATTAAATAATCAAATAATTCTTGAGCTCGAATAAATTTAACTAAAATAAAATTAGCATCAGAATGAAATATAGTCGAAATGCCTTTAATATGTCTTAAATCATTAATTAATTTCTCCTTATTAATTTTTAATTGTTGTATAGATTCAGTGACAAATTGACTATTACTTAATGCTTTTTGAACTAATCGTTGGGTAGCCCCACCAATGTTGTATGGTGGTTTTATTTTATTGAAAAGATTAATGATTGTTGGGTTAGCAAATGCCATTCCTAATCTTAATGAAGCTAAACCATATGCTTTAGACAAGGTTTGTAATACAATGAGTTGTGGAAATTCATGTAGCTCTTGTATGAAACTAGGCTCTTCAGAAAAATCAATATATGCTTCATCGATCACAACAAAACCTGTTTTAAACGAATTAAGAATTTTATAAATATCTTCTCTATTCATTAAATTGCCCGTTGGATTATTGGGCGAGCATATAAATATCAATCGAGTGGTCGAATTGATAGCTTTTAAAATTGAATCCGTATTTAATTGGTATTCTGAAGTTAAATTTACCTTTGTCAAAGGTACATTATTTACAGCTGCGCTTACCTCGTACATTCCATACGTAGGAGGGCAAACGATAATTGAACTTGAATCTTGCGTGCAGGTCATTCTAATCAATAAATCGATAGCTTCATCAGAACCATTTCCTATAAATATTTCATCTTCGGAACATTTTTTAATCTGAGCTAATTGACCCTTTATTTGCCATTGAAGTGGATCTGGATACCGATTATAATTTTCTTCTAAACCAGATCCAATCGGATTTTCATTGGCGTCTAAAAATATCCCATCCCTCCCTTTGAATTCATCCCTTGCAGATGAATAAGGCTTTAAATTCCAAATATGTGGTAATATATAATTTTTATATTCCATTATTTAACCGGACTTTTACTGCATTTGCATGAGCTTGTAAAGATTCAGCCTCCGCCATAGGTATGATACTTTTACTCAAAATTTCCAATCCACTTTTACTGATCGACTGTAATGTAATTTTTTTACAAAAGCTATCCAAATTAACCCCTGAATATGCTCTTGCATGTCCATTGGTTGGCAATGTATGGTTTGTTCCCGATGAATAATCACCCGCGGATTCTGGTGTATAGTGCCCTAAAAATATGGATCCAGCATTGATTATTTTATCGGCCATTTTTTCAGGGTCATCACAGGCTAATATTAAGTGCTCAGCCGCGTATTCATTTAGTAAATCAATGGCATCTTCTTGATTTTCAACTAAAATGAATTTTGAATTTAAAATAGCCTCCTTAGCTAATTCTTTTCTAGGTAAATCATTTATTTGGGTTTCTATTTCCCTTATAGTTTCTTGCATTAAGGTTTCTGAGGGGGACACAAGAAATACTTGTGAATCGATCCCATGTTCAGCCTGTGATAATAAATCAGATGCCACAAAACGAGCATTTGCAGTTTCATCCGCATAAATGGCAACTTCTGATGGCCCAGCTGGCATGTCAATGGTCACCCCCATTGAATTTGCATGCATTTTTGCCGCTGTAACATATTGATTTCCTGGACCAAATATTTTATAGACTTTGGGAATGGATGGTGTTCCTAAAGCCAATGCTGCTATAGCTTGTGCTCCGCCTACTTTACACATTTTGGTTATTCCACACAATTTAGCAGTGTAAAATATCGCTGGGTGTATCCCTGGAGTGCATAAAACAATTTCGGAGCAACCCGCTATTTTGGCCGGTATGGCTAACATTAAAATGGTTGAAAATAAGGGTGCTGTTCCTCCAGGGATGTAAATGCCAACTTTCTCTATGGGACTTGACTTTTGCCAACAAACTACCCCCGGACTTGTTTCTACTCTTTTCTCAACAAGTTTTTGAGCCTCGTGAAATTTATAGATATTATCAAAAGCGATCTTTATGGCTGTTTTTAAATCATCATCTGTCGCTTCCGAATAAGCATCTATTTCCTTTTCTGTATAAAGAATTGAATCTATTTTTCTTTTCTCGAATTCATAAGTCAGACTTATAAGTGCCTCATCTTTATCAGTCTTAACCTTATTAAATATCGATTCGATTAAACTGTCAATCTTCGACGACTCAATTTGAGGTCTTTCACACAATTCTGGATAATCTGACCGAAAAGGAAAATTAATTAATTGAATCATTACAAAATCATTTTTTCAATAGGTAAAACCAAAATACCTTCAGCACCTGCGGACCTAAGTGACTCAATAATTTCCCAAAAATCATTTTCCGAAATCACTGAATGTAGTGAGAACCATCCTTTTTCTGCTAATGGGATAACAGACGGAGACCGCATTCCAGGCAATAAAGCAATTATTTTAGCTATATTTTCTTCTTGGGTATTTAAAACAACATATTTTGCATTTTGACCTTTTTGAACCGCATCGATCCGGAATATTATTTTATCTAATAATTCTTTTTTGGTCTTATTTAAATGCTTGTTTGAAATTAGAACTGCTTGGCTTTGAAATACTTCTGCCACTTCCTTTAGTCCATTACTTAACAATGTCCCTCCAGTGGATACAATATCACAAATACCTTCAGCCAAGCCAATACTTGGCGCAATTTCTACTGAACCAGAAATCTCATGAGTTTCCGCTTTTACCCCATTTGCTTTTAAAAATGAATCCGTTAGATTAGGGTAGGAGGTGGCAATACTCTTACCATTAAAATAAGATAAATCCGTATAAACCTCGTTTCTTGGAATAGCTAAGGATAAACGACACTTTGAAAAGCCTAATTCTTTTACAATGTCAACCTTTCTTTTTTGCTCCATCAGCACATTTAGGCCAATGACCCCTAAATCAGAGACACCATCTTCCACATATCCAGGAATATCATCGTCTCTCAAAAATAAGAACTCGATGGGGAAATTACTTGACACAGATCTTAATTTAGATCCTTGGGCTTCAAATTTAATGCCACATTCTTTAAATAACTTTAATGAGTCTTCGCTTAATCGACCTGATTTTTGAATAGCTATTCTAATATTTTCTGTGCTCATAATCATGCTTGTTTTAAATAGTCAAGCCCCGATTTAATTCGAGGCTTGCCAATTAATCAGGTGTTATAAAAACATTTTTATTGGGTCCTCTAAATATTGTTTCAGGGTTTGCAGAAACGCGGCTCCTGTAGCTCCGTCAACTACTCGATGGTCACATGTTAATGTTAATTTCATGATATTTGTCGCATAAAATTGACCATTTTTCACTGCTACTGTTTCCTTTATTCCGCCAACGGCCAAGATGCACGATTCAGGTGAATTGATTATGGATGTGAATTGATCAATCCCAAACATGCCCAAATTACTCACCGTAAATGTATTTCCCTCCCAGTCTTTAGGTTGCAATTGCTTTGATTTAGCTTTTCCACCTAAATCTTTTGCCTCCGCTGATATTTCCGCTATGGATTTTTCATTTGCAAAACGAATAACAGGCACAAGTAATCCATCTTCAACAGCCACAGCCATGCCTATATGTACATGTTTGTTGACCCTAATTCGATCTTCCATCCAATAAGAATTTACTTTTGGATGTTTGACTAATGCAAGTGAAGATGCTTTAATGACGAAATCGTTAAATGAAATTTTAACTGGAAAAACTTCATTCATACTAACTCTTGCTTCAATGGCCTTATCCATGTTGATTTCCATGGTCAGGTAGAATTCAGGAGCACTGAATTTTGATTCAGATAGTCTTCTTGCAATCGTTTTTCGCATTTGACTATTTGGGATATCTTCAAAACTTTCAGTTCCACTTGTAAAGTGACCCGATTTTGTTCCTCCTTGATTAGGATTATAATTGTCTACATCGGACTTTGTAATCCTTCCGCCTTCCCCTGTTCCTTGAATCCACGATAAATTATACCCTTTTTCTTTAGCTAAAGCTCGTGCTAATGGAGATGATTTTACCTCTACATTAGAAGCAGTTTGTTGGGTTGTTTCAACGGGTTTAACTTCTTCAACCGCCTTGATAGGTGCAGGAGCACTGGCTTGTACGACTACGGGTGCGTCAACTTTCAACGTATTTTCAGCATCCAATATTTTTTTAAAATCTGCTCCTGGTTCACCTACGATAGCAATTATGGCATCGACCACTATGCCTTTTCCTTCTTGTGCGCCAATATACAATAGGGTTCCGTCCTCATAATTCTCAAGTTCCATCGTGGCTTTATCAGTCTCGACTTCGGCAATAATATCACCACTTTTAACTTTATCCCCTTCTTTTTTCAACCATTTAGCGATGACACCTTCTAACATGGTATCACTCATTTTAGGCATTCTTACTGCCTTAGCTTTGATACTACTTAAATCAATCGTAGGTTCACTTGTTATAACTTCGACCGTTTTCTCAAGCACTTCATTTGCAACAATAGCTTTTGGTTCTGTTAATAAACTTGCAAAATCTTCTCCCTTTGTTCCCACAATGGCTATAATACCATCTACAGGTGCGGCTTCACCTGCTTTTATGCCAATATAAAGTAATGTTCCATCCTCATAATTCTCAAGTTCCATCGTTGCCTTATCGGTTTCAACTTCAGCTATGATGTCACCCGACTTAATTGTATCTCCCTCTTTTTTCAACCATTTAGCAATGACACCCTCTAACATCGTGTCACTCATCTTGGGCATTCTTATAACTTGAGCCATCTTATTTATTTTGAATCTTAAAATTACGCTTTAAACGCTTCTTTTAAAATTATTTATAAAAAAATTATTTGTCTTAATCTAATTTCAAGACAGCCATGAAGGCTTCTTGTGGAATTTCTACATTTCCTACCTGTCTCATTCTCTTTTTACCTTTCTTTTGTTTCTCTAGTAATTTACGTTTTCTGGAAATATCACCCCCATAACATTTGGCTAATACATCTTTTCTTAAGGCCTTGACAGTTTCTCTGGCAATAATTTTTTGCCCAATAGCCGCTTGAATAGCTATTTCAAATTGTTGGCGTGGTAATAACTCCCTCAATTTCTCACACAATCTTTTACCCCAATCATACGCTTTATCCCGATGAACGATGGCTGATAAAGCATCCACTTTCTCCCCATTCAACATAATATCTAATTTAACCATTTCACCTGGTTCGTAGCCTTTATACTCATAGTCTAAAGATGCATAACCCCTTGAAATCGTTTTTAAACGATC
>CAMARL010000104.1 GCA_945860325.1 Spirosoma fluviale
GAATTGCCATAAGCAATTCCAAATCCGACTAAATAAAAGGCGACACCTCCAAATAGGATGTCAATCATTACTTTGGCGATAATGCTGACCGCATTTTTAGATCGGACAAATCCCGCTTCTAAAAGAGCAAATCCACCTTCCATTTGGAAAATTAATGCTGCACAAATGGCGACCCAAACCGTGTCAATAGCGTGTGTTAATTCTACTTGCTGAGCAGCAAGCGTGGCAGTTTCATTCATGATTTTGTTTCGTATATAATGCTTATTGTTACAAAACTAAAAAAGGATTTGGATTTACATACATTTTGCGTCAACTTTAAGAAAACTAAACCTATAAATTATGAAAGCGAGTCGTCGTGATTTCATTCAATCTTTGGGCCTTGGCTCAGCAAGTTTAAGCCTAGGGCATTATAACGGTTATTCAAAGGATTTAAAATCTAATTCTTTAGATGATCAACAATTATTTGTTGGCGATAATATTGCAGTCGCTAACACACAATACGGAAAAGTTCGCGGTTTCATACTTCGCGGAATCCATACTTTTTTAGGCATCCCTTATGGAGCTGATACGTCGGGAAGCAATCGGTTTATGCCGCCTCAAAAACCTAATCCTTGGACCGAAACTCGTCCTGCTGTTTGGTGGGGAAATACAGCTCCTCAAATCATGGATAATCGATATGCAAATCAATATGCTTCTTTTGTGGATCATTGGAATTATGATGATGTTTCTGAAGACTGTTTGCGCATCAATGTGTGGACTCCTACGTTAGATCAGAAAAAAAGGCCTGTTATTTTATGGTTGCATGGGGGTGGCTATACGAATGGGAATGCCGTAGAGCAAGATGGTTACCATGGGGAGAATCTTTCGAGGTTTGGAGATGTCGTATTTTGTTCAATCAATCATCGTTTAGGGGCTTTAGGTTATAGCCAGCTTTCTGCGGCTGGTGGTCATCCGGCCTCAGGAAATGTAGGTAACTTAGATATGGTCGCTTCTTTGGAATGGATCCGAGATAATATTTCAAATTTTGGTGGGGATCCAGGTAATGTGACCATTATAGGACAATCCGGTGGAGGTGCAAAAGTGACCACATTAATGAATATGCCATCTGCCAAAGGATTGTTTCATAAAGCTGTGGCTTTGAGTGGTAGTTCATTGAGTGGGACCAATAAAGAATTTGCGGAAAAAGTGGGTCTTAAAATTATGGAAGAGGCTGGTTTGAAAGCAGGCGATATCAAAGGCTTACAAAAGTTGACCTGGAGAGAATACATCGACATTGCCAATAAAGCAGCTTCTAAAATGGGGGATGAAGCTAAAAGAATGAATATTGCCAGAGCTGGTTTTTCACCAGTAGGAGATGGTCAATATTTAGCTGCAGGGGAATTCTTTAAAGATTCTTCTCATTTTTCAGCCGATATTCCTTTATTAATTAACACAACTTTTCATGAACAATCTCCTTCTAGGACAGACTCAAGTCTTGAAAAAATAACTTTATCAGGTGTTAAAGAAAAGCTAAAGTCAAGGTTTGCAGATCAAACGGATAAAATAGTAGATGCCTATGCTCAAAATTTCCCTGAGGCCAAGCCAGTTGAAATTTGGGCTTTAATTAATTCCAATCGTAAAAATGCCATTGCCGCCGCTAATGTTAAGGCCGGACAGAAAAAAGCCCCCGTGTATGTTTCTTGGTTCGGTTGGCAGCCACCGTTATTTGATAGCAGAATGCGGGCATTTCATTGCGATGATATTTGCTTTTGGTTTTACAATACGGATCTAATGTTAACGCATACAGGTGGAGGAAAACGTCCAAGGGCTTTGTCGGATAAAATGGCTAAAAGCTTTTTGAGTTTTGCTAGAACAGGAAATCCAAATGGAGGTGGTTTGCCTAATTGGAAGCCTTATACGGCAGAAAAAGGGGAGACCATGATATTAAATGATCAATCAATGCTTGCCCTAGATCCCGATCGTGAGGCAAGACAATCTTTAGGATAATTAATTTATGAAGTATTTATTTTTAGCTGTTTTTTGTTTGACCTCTTTTGTATTTAAGGGTCAAAAACCTTCCATTATCCCCATTCCTTTAAAGGCTGAATATCCAAAGGGATCTTATTCTTTGCCTTCCAACTTAACTTTGTCGGGACCTAATGATCACACCTTAAAAGTGGCGTTTAAGGCATTGTCTGAGAAACTCAAAAAAGCCACTGGGTATAAATTATCATGGGTATATGGTGATAAGGCCAACGCTAATATTCGCTTTGTATTAAATAAGTCATTTGATTCATCCATGGGCAAAGAGGGCTATCGCCTGCAAGTGAATAAAAATGGTGTTCAAATTTACGCAAATAACCCTGTGGGATTATTTTATGGGATTCAAACTTTGAGCCAACTATTACCCAAGGAGATTGAGTCAAAAACATTTGTTGGCGGTGTTTCTTGGAAAATTCCTTTTGCTAATATTCAGGATACGCCAAGATTCGCTTGGCGCGGACTGATGTTTGACGTAGCGAGGCATTTCTTCACTAAGGATCAAGTCAAGCAATTTATTGACGAAATGGTTGCCTTTAAATATAATTTATTGCATCTGCATTTGACCGATGATGAAGGTTGGCGCATCGAAATAAAATCATTCCCTAATTTGACTAAAAAGGGCGCTTTTAATGTGAAGAAAACGGGCCGATTTACAGAGTTTTCTAAACCGGAGCCCAATGAACCTCGTGATTTTGGTGGCTTCTTTACCCAAGATGACATACGAGAGTTGGTCAAATATGCCAAAGATCGCTTTGTCGATATCATGCCTGAAATAGATGTTCCTGGACATTCGATGGCCGCTGTAGCTTCATACCCAGAACTTTCATGCACCCCTGAGGCAGTTAATTACCAAGTGATTTCGGGGGAACCTTTCATTGATTGGTCAACCAATCATGCTGTTGCTTTGCAGGATAATACGCTATGCCCTGCCAATGAAAAAGTTTACACCTTTTTAGATAAGGTTTTTACTGAAGTGTCTGAATTATTTCCCTTTGAATATATTCATATGGGCGGGGATGAATGTCCCAAAAATTATTGGGATAAAGATCCTCAAATTCAAGCTTTAAGAATCAAGGAGGGTTTAGCGAATTCTCAAGAAGTTCAAGCCTATTTTACGCGCCGATTGGAAAAAATTATTACTTCAAAAGGGAAAAAAATGATGGGCTGGGATGAGATATTAGAAGGGGGAGGACTACCAAAAAACACTGCTGTTATGTCTTGGAGGGGAATTAAAGGGGGTATTCAGGCAGCAAATGATGGACACCAAGTGGTTATGACGCCTAATTCGAATGTATATCTTGATTTAATGCAGGGCGATGGAATTATTGAGCCTCCCGTGTATGAAACTGTTCGACTTAAAAATTCTTATGACTTCAATCCGGTACCTGAAGGCGTAAATGCTGAATTAATTAAAGGTGGCCAAGCAAATTTATGGTCTGAGCAATTATTTAATTACCGACATCTTCAATATATGTTATATCCACGAGCATGGGCTGTGGCTGAAGATTTATGGTCAAGTAATGAGAATAAAAATTGGAATAATTTTATTGGCCGAGTAGAAAACCATTTTGAACGTTCTGATGTAGCGGAGATTAAATACGCTCGAAGCATGTATGATCCTATCTTTAAATTTTCAAAAACGTCTAAGGGAGAAATACAGGTAGATATGAAGGCGGAAGTAGATAACATTTCATTCCACTATAGTTTTGATCATTCAATGCCCGACAATTTTTATCCTGCCGCATCTGGGATTATTATTGTACCCAAGGATGCTGTCGAAATGCGCGTAATAAGTTATCGGGGTAATAAAACCATGGGTAAAGCGATTCGATTTCCTATTGCTGACATGTTAAAACGAATAAAATAATGGTTATTTATGGAGTTTCATTTTTAGGAGCCTGTTATATTTTGGGCCAATTATTAGGCGAATTTTTAGCTAAATGGATTGGCGTCAAAGCCAATGTTGGGGGTGTTGGATTTGCTATGCTATTTTTGATTTTAGCACATGACTATTTTAACAAAAGAAAATTATTTTCTGCAGAAGCGGAAAAAGGAATTTTATTTTGGAGCCAAATGTACATTCCGGTTATTGTGGCCATGTCAGCTACTCAAAACGTGGTGGTGGCACTCGATTCTGGTTTATTAGCTATTCTTGCTGGAGTCATTCCTGTTTTTATGTGTTTTGCGTGTATTCCATTATTAGTTAAATTAACTAAATCACCATTAAACAACTAGGATGGAAATTATTGTCAACTTTTTCGAAAAGAATGGCTTGATTGTTGCGTTTGTGGCAGTGGGTATCATTAGCTATTTGGGTTTTTTAATTTCCAAGCATGTCTTGAAAAACAAGATACCAGGAGCCGCTGTTTCCATTTTACTAGGTTTAATTGTCGCCTATTTCGCCGGATTGCATACGGGTGGCTCTAAGGGAATTGCCGACATTTCGATTTTCTCAGGAATGTCATTATTAGGGGGTTCCATGTTTAGGGATTTTGCCATTGTATCTACGGCGATGGGTGCCAGTTTTATGTTGATTCGTCAAACAGGTTTAGCCGGAGCCATTGCTTTAGTTTTAGGAACAACCGTTTCTTTTGTTGGCGGTGCCATTATTGCGATGTTTTTTGGCTATCATGATGCTAAAAGTATAGCCACCATAGGCGCAGGTGCTTGTACTTTTATCGTAGGTCCAGTGACAGGAGCTGCTTTACAAGCTAGTTCTGAGGTAATTGCATTAAGCATAGCTACGGGAGTTGTTAAATCTATTTTTGTCACGATTTCTACCCCATTTATTGCCCCCTACATTGGCTTAAATAATGCGCATAGTGCGATGATTTATGGGGGAATGATGAGTACCACATCTGGTGTTTCTGCTGGATTAGCGGCAACCGATACTAAATTAGTTCCTTATGGAGCTTTAACAGCTACTTTTGCTACAGGCATGGGTTGTCTTTTATGTCCTTCCGTATTTTATTTAATTTTAGAAAAAATCCTATGAAAAAATTATTTATTGCCTTCGCGCTTCTTTTTTTAAGTGTTCAAATTTTCGCTCAAGGAGTTTTTGAAAAGAAATCCTATGTGAATGAAGCAGGTCAAAGTTTGTCTTATCAGATTTTATATCCGGCCAATTATAACCCTTCTACCAAATATCCAGTAGTTTTGGTTTTGCATGGTGCGGGTGAGCGAGGAGATGATAACGTGGCACAAATGAAATATGGAACTCAAGTTTTTTTGAATCCTGAAAACCAAGCCAAATTCCCTGCGATTGTGATATTCCCCCAATGTCCCAAAGATTCCTATTGGTCTTCAGTGAAGATTGATCGAACACAAAAGCCAACTTCCTTTGTATTCGACTATTCCCAAAATATCAATTGGCCTTTACAATCTGCCATAGATTTGGTCAAAAGTTTTGTTAAATCGAAAGTTGCCGATAAAAAACGTTTATACATCATGGGCTTATCGATGGGAGGTATGGGTACGAGATGGAAGCTGTTTCAAGAAATCCCAAAATGTTTGCTGCCGCGATCCCAATTTGTGGAGGGGCGGATTTGACCTATGTGAAAAAATATGCTAAAAAATTACCTTTATGGGTGAATCATGGAGATGCCGACGCGGTAGTTCCAGTAAAACATTCGAGGGAATTAGTAGCTGCTTTACAAGAGGCTAAAGCTAATGTGACGTACACGGAATATCCTGGGGTGAATCATAATTCATGGGATAATACCTTTGCGCAGCCAACCTTATTATCTTGGTTATTTTCATTTAAAAGATGATTTTAAATCTTATTATTTCATTTTTCCTACAGGTTTTGCCTGTAGGAATTGTGAATATTTCAGGTGCAAATACTGCATCCACATCCAATTATTTATCTATAAAATCGGGCTATGTCATGTCCTATGATGGAGTTTTAGGTCGAGCTAATTGGGTAGCCTGGACGCTCGAAGACACAGATGTGGGTTCTGTTGCACGCTCAAATAAATTTATACAAGACGATAGCTTTCCTAGATCATTTTATGTGATTGATGAGTCTGATTACAAGTATACGGGATACGACCGCGGACATTTATGTAATTCAGAAGATCGTACGTCCACTGTCTTTTTAAACAGAGAAACATTTTTAATGTCTAATATGCTGCCCCAAACACCTGAGTTGAATCGGGGACCTTGGGAGCGATTAGAAGCATATTGCCGAAAATTGACCAAGAGGGGACAAAAATTAGTTATTTATGCGGGGGCCATTGGGGCTAAAGACGCTCTCGGGTCAACCAAAATGCCCATCCCAAAATATTGTTGGAAAGTCGTTTACACCCCAGATAAAGTTTGGTGTATTTTATTTCCGAATGAAAAGACCTTGAATCCCAATTGGCAAACGTATTCAATTTCTTTGGCTCAGCTAAAAAAAATGACGGGGTATAAGTTTCCTTAGTGATTGACAATTTCTAAAGCAGAGCTTCAGCAACCAGCTTTACTAAATTTTCAAATTTAGCAAAGCTAAAGGGGGCATTTGATTTATGCAATAAAAAAACTGATAATCTTATTTTAATAAGTATTCAATCAGTTTTTTGGAGGCTTTGAAGTTTTCGAATTCCAACGGAGTTCTTCGATTATT
>CAMARL010000105.1 GCA_945860325.1 Spirosoma fluviale
TCCGGCATTTCTCTAAACGAAAGTCCTAAGAATTTTTTGGATCCAATGGCCGTAACTTTGGTATTCAGATGTAATAAAAACTGATCAAATCTCTTTTCAGGGATGGATGTAAAATGCCGATTTAATAATAAATATTGATGGCCTATCGACATGCAAGGAACCTTAGACCCCGTCTTAAGGACATATAAACCTGTAATGGATTCGTAAAAATTAACGATGCCGTCTGGTTTAAGTTCGTCCACAAATTTTTCTAAAGAGGAGGCACTTTTACAATAGGTCTTAAATCTTGTAATGGCTTGCATAGCCGTTTTGCCCAATTGCACCGAATTCCCATTTCCATAGCTTATGGATGGGCTTTCATATTGTATCAAAGGAACATCTCCAATAAATTCAGTAAAAAATGCAGGAATTTTACGGCCCTCAAAGGACCCTACCGCATATCCCACGACCTCATGCCCCGCTTCTCGCGCGATCTGAGTCATGGAAATAGCTTGTGTTAAATGGCCTCTTCCTTCTCCCTGAACAGTGAAAATAAATTTTCCCATGGGATTATAATTTAATTTCTTCGGTTGTTTGGTCATCCCAAATCTCCTCGAGTTCTTTCTCTAAATTGTAATTCGGATATTGGACAATGGACCATTCTCCTTCATGAGTCTCAACTAAAGCCGTCAGAGACTCGACCCAATCCCCAGAATTCATGTAAATGATTCCATTGATTTCCTTGATTTCAGCTTTATGGATATGCCCACAAATAATTCCATCAGCCTGCTTTGCTTTCGCTAATTCAGCTAATTTCTCCTCAAAATCGGAGATGAAATTGACCGCCGCTTTTACTTTTTGTTTGATGGTTTGCGACAATGAAAAATAGGGGAGACCGCGCCAAGTACGATATTGGTTGTACCATTTATTTAACCATAATAAAAAGGTATACCCAATGTCACCTAAATAGGCCAACCACTTCATTTGACTCGTGATGCTGTCAAAGATGTCACCATGCGTAATGAAGAATTTTTTCCCAAAACTCTTCAACATATAATCTTGGCGGATTGAAAATTGCTTTCCTATTTTTAAAGGCAATACCTGCTCCAAAAAATCATCATGATTACCTCTTAAGTAAATCACTTCGGTATCCCAAGAATCCATCATTTTAAGGACAGCTCTAAAAAATGAAGTGTGCTTCTTTTTCCATGACCCGCCTTTCTTTAATTGCCAACCGTCAATGATGTCTCCATTGAGAATTAACTGATGACAAGAATTTGCTTTGAGGAATTCGTTGACTTCCGCAGCCTTAGCTCCCTTGCTACCCAAGTGCAAGTCGGAAACAACAATCGTTTTATAAGTGGGCTGTACTTTGCGACCCATATGGCAGAATTTGGTAGCCTAAAGCTATAAACTCAAAATAACCGAATGGTTAACAAAACGTTAAGAGTGGGTAAATAAATTATTTCCCATACTGTTAAGCTTTACTAACTTTTCAAAAGTTAGTAAAGCTACAGTATGAAAATTTAAAATCGCTTTAAAATGACTGAATATCAACTAGTCGATATTCGCTATTTCTAATTTGGGAGCAAGGGTATAAATGATCGCCCAGGCGATGATATAAGCACTTCCGCACATCAAAAAGATGATGTTATAGCCATCATTGATGTTACCTAACAACTTATATTTATCTAATAAAATACCGACAATAAAAGGAAAGAAAATACCTCCTACAGAACCCGCCATTCCCCCAATACCAATAATTGAACTAACGGCTTTTTTAGGAAACATGTCTGTCGCTATGGAGTATATGTTGGCACTCCAAGCCTGATGTGACGCTGCTGCCAACGAAATTAATGCTACGGCTTGCCAGATGTTATCACAATAACGAGCCAACATAATCGGCACCACGGCAAGAGCAAATCCCAGCATGGTAAATTTACGGGCCTTAAATGAAGGCCAACCTTTATTGATTAAATAACCTGAAAGCCATCCTCCTCCAATACTACCAATGGTCGTTGCGGTATACACAATGATTAATTCTAAACTCGGCTTTTTTAAATCCAACTGGAAGCGCTCAGAGAAATAGGAAGGCAACCAAAATAGGAAAAACCACCAGATTGGATCCGTAAACATTTTACCAAAAACGAATGCCCAAGTTTGTCTAAATCCAAATAATTTGGCCCATTTAACAGGCTCTTGGTTCTCATCTTTTTCTTCTTTATCCGCATGGATATAATCAAATTCTTCTTTTGATAAAGACTTGTGTTTTGATGGCACCTCATAATAAAACCACCAAAAGATCAACCAAACAAATCCAATAGCCCCCGTGGCGATGAACGCCATTTCCCAACCATAGGCACCTAGAATCCAAGGTACTAAAATCGGAGCGGCAACGGCACCTATGTTGGCCCCAGAATTAAATATTCCAGTCGCCAGCGCGCGTTCGTTTTTAGGAAACCATTCTGCGGTTGTTTTGATGGCTGCAGGAAAGTTACCCGCTTCTCCTAAGCCTAATAAACCTCGCATAAATGCAAAACTCATTGTTCCTGTAGCTAATGCATGTAACATTGCTGCAATGCTCCAAACGATGATGGAAATAGTGTAACCTAATTTAGTCCCGATGCGATCAATGATCCCACCAAATCCTAAAAGGCTTATGGCATAAGCCGCTTGAAAGGTAATAACGATGTTAGAATAATCGGACTCTGACCAATTAAACTGATCTTCCAATACAGGTTTTAATAATCCGATAACCTGTCGATCCAGATAATTGATTGTAGTAGCGAAAAAAAGCAATGCGCAAATTCGCCAGCGATAAGTTCCTATTTTATTCATGGTTTAGAGTTTTTTGAGGCTAATGTTATAAGCCTCGGTAAATTTTGATTAAGTCTGAAATTGTATTTGAAATCGATTGATAATCTTTTTTGGCAATTAAATCAGCAGGAAATAATTGAGAACCCATCCCTACGGCTGCCGCTCCCGCCCCAAACCAAGAGGATAAACTTTCTTTGTTGGGTTCAACACCGCCGGTCACCATAATTTTGGTTTTTGGCATCGGCCCCTTGATCGCTTTAACAAATCCAGGTCCAACCACATTTCCAGGAAATATTTTGACATATTTCGCCCCTAAGATTTCAGCATTTCTAATTTCAGTCAGTGTCATCGTGCCTGGCATCCAAGGAATATCATGTTTGGCACACACTTCGCCCACTTCAGGGGTCGTAAAAGGTTGCAACATAAAATCAGCGCCCATGGCGATGAATTCATTCGCTTGTTTAGCATCGTAAATCGTCCCAATACCCAAAACTAAATCTGGACATTCCTTCTCACAATAGTCAATTAACTTAGCAAAAATGGCAGGCGCTTCCGCACCGCGATTCGTAAATTCAAATACGCGAATGCCTCCGTCATAACAGGCCTTTAAAACGTGTTGGGCCACCGTTAAATCTGCATTGAAAAACAATGGGACGATTGGAGTTTCCTCTATCCGACTATATACTACATTGGACGCATTTCTTGCCATAATTATCTTTTTAATCGACCCGTTAAATCACCATTCATCACGGTTTCTATCTCGTCTAAATTTGCTAAATTAATATCACCTTCAATCGTATGTTTTAATGCTGAGGCAGCCACCCCAAATGAAAGAGATTTAGCTTCATCAAAATAAATTAAATTTCCATAAATATATCCAGCCATAAAGGCATCGCCACCCCCAATTCGATCTACGATCTGGCTGATTTCCACTATTTCAGATTTGATGGATTTTGTTCCATTAAATGAGGCGGCGGATAAGGTATTTTGTGAGGCTGATATTTGACCTCTTTTGGTATTAATGATTTTTTTAATTCGAGGGAAACGCGCCATAATTTGCTTACAAACTGATTCCCATCCACTCTTTGTTGACCCATCGGTAACAATGCCTAAAATATCTTCCGCATCTCCTTTTCCACAAACTATGATATCACAACCTTCAATCAAATCAGGCATTACCTCCTGAACCGTTTTGCCATATTGCCATAAGTTTTTACGGTAGTTTACATCCGCAGAAACCGTAATGCCCATTTCATTTGCGACAGCAATCGCATCCCGAACAGCCTGTGCCGCCGACTCTGAGATCGCTGGCGAAATTCCAGTCCAGTGAAACCAACAAGCATCTTTGAAGATTTCGTGCCAATCAAAATCAGCCGGATCCAAATTTGCAAAGGCAGAATCTGCACGGTCATAAGTTACTTGGATCGGGCGCATCGCAGCGCCAAATTCGACAAAATATAGGCCTAATCGCCCTTCGCCAAATTGAATTTCTGAGGTGTCAACACCCACTCGAGCATAATACCCAGCGGCTGCTTTCCCTAATTCATTGGCAGGAAATTTCGTAACATGTGTAGCCGGAATACCTAAATGGGCTAAACCTCCAGCTACATTGGCTTCACCGCCACCAAAAGTAAGATTTAAACTTTGAGATTGAATGATTTTTCCATATCCTGGAGGACTGAATCGACCCATAATTTCCCCAAACGTGACAACTTTTTTCATGCTTTATTCAAAGTTAAAAAATTCAGACGCATTCGTATATGAAATGTCTTTAACTAATTTGCCCAACCACTCAATGTCAGCTGGCAATTCGCCATTCTCCACATCTTGGCCCATTAAATTACAAAGGATTCTTCTAAAATACTCATGTCTAGGGAAAGAAAGGAAACTTCGTGAGTCGGTCAACATCCCCACAAAATGACTTAAAAGACCCATATTAGATAAGGTGTTAATCTGTCTTTCCATTCCGTCTTTTTGATCCAAAAACCACCAACTAGACCCAAATTGCATCTTTCCTACAATGGTACCATCTTGGAAATTGCCCGTCATAGTCGCTAATAATTCATTATCTCCCGGATTTAAATTATATAAAATAGTTTTAGCTAACTGGTTTGTAGAATCTAAATGATTTAAAAATTTGGACAATGGTTTTGCTTGCTCAAAATCTCCAATGGAATCAAATCCTGTATCCGGCCCCAAAGAACCCAAAAGCCTAGCATTATTATTTCTCAAAGCTCCCAAATGAAACTGTTGGGTCCAACCTTTAGCGTGATCTAAATGAGCAAAATAAACCAGCATCGCCGATTTAAACTGCCATTTTTCATGATCTGAAACGTTGGCACCAGAAACTAATTGGCCAAAAACCTTTGCGATCTGCTCTTCCGTATAATCTTCTGCATAAATATGTTCTAATCCATGATCACTTAATCTTCCACCACAGGCATGAAAATAATCATGGCGCTCCCCAATGGCTTTTTTATACGTAGATAAATCTTGGATACCATAACCAACGACCTGCGCTAACGATTTAACATAGGAATTAAACGTGGCCACATCATCCACAGCCATGGCCTTATCAGGACGAAAAGTAGGCAACACTTTAATCGCATAGCCACTGGCTTTTATTTGTTTATGATAGCCTAAATCATCAATCGGGTCATCCGTTGTGCATAAAACTTTCACATTCATTTTAAGCAACAAGTTCTTTACGGAGTATTCCGGCGTTTTTAATAAAGCAGCACAATGGTCGTAAATTCGTTTAGCAGAAGCTGAATTTAAAACTTCAGTTACCCCAAAATACCTTTGCAACTCCAGATGAGTCCAATGGTATAAAGGATTACGCATGGTATATGGAACGGTTTCCGCCCATTTCATAAATTTTTCTTCGTCGCTCGCATTTCCTGTGATGTATTTCTCATCCACTCCATGTGCTCGCATCGCTCGCCATTTGTAATGGTCGCCATATAGCCAGGCTTGCGTTATATTATCAAACTGATGATCATCGGCAATTTGCTGAGGGACCAAATGATTATGGTAATCAATGATGGGCATCGCTGCCGCATATTGATGGTATAAAGTCTGGGCTGTTGCCGATTGCAACAAAAAATCTTGATCTAAAAACGCTTTCATATGGTATGATTAATCCTCAATAAATTTATAAATACTTCGTTACTGCTGCCTCAAATCCAGGCAACGCACTTAAATCCTCTCCCCACAATGTTTTATCGGCTAAAACTTTTGTCAAATTGAAATCCTTCCATGCTTCGTGGAAATATCCAGCGTAGTCGCATTGAATCGGATATAACTCCCCGTTGGAGTCCCCAAAATACTTGCCATTTTCTTCCTTAACCGAATGCATAAACTGCAAATAAGCGGCAAATCCCATGCAAAATAATTCAGGTGCTTTGCCAAATATTTGATAATAATTCAACAACAAGGGTACATTTCTCATCCGCATTTTGGTGGTATACTGAACCGTGATGTCGATGAGTTTATGTTGGATAAAAGGATTTCTAAAACGATCCAATACCGCTCTTCCAAATCTGTCAGCGACTTTAAAATCCATTTTATAGGGTATCGCTAAGGCTAATTCACTTAGCATTAAATTCATAATTAATTTGCTTAGGTAGCTATTGGCCATCACTTCTTTAACCAATCTGAAACCTAATAAATAGGACATGCCACACATGAAGGTGTGCGTTCCATTTAACAAACGCAGCTTCAATTCCCGGTAGATTTCAATGTCTTCCGCAATCACTACACCTTTGTCGGCCGCCGCAAATCCCAAGATTTTCTTAACTTCAGATCCGCCTTGAATCGCCCATAAACTATA
>CAMARL010000106.1 GCA_945860325.1 Spirosoma fluviale
GCAAAATTCCGAGGCAATAAAATAGGGTATGGCACTTGGTGTAAGTCAAAAATCCCTTTTAATTGGAGCCAATACCCAACTTCTGCCGGACCACCAATATAGGCCAAATTAGGCAGAATCATTTCTTGATATAAGGGCCTTAAGACGACGTTAGGACTAAATCTTTCTGGAAATTCCGCTACTTCTGCATGTAATTCTTTTGCAGAAAAAGTAGTGCTTGTGTTTACTACTTGATAATTTTCTCCCCTTTTTTCAATGCGCTCACGGACTCCGTCCATTAAATAAAATAAATTAATCTCTCTGGCATTAACCTGAGTTTTATACCCCATTTCGATTAATGATTTGGTTGCATTTTCCACAGGTGCGAGATGCGCATGGTCAAATAAATCAGCCAAAATAATCGGCGCAAAAATGGATTTCAATCTAGCATCATCTGCATCAAGACAGATTAGACCCTGGTCTCCAAACAATTCATGCATGTACATCCGCACCGCTTGACTTAGATTCTTTGCTTGAGAATAGGCGTCCTGAAAGGCAGATATTGTGTTAGGAATCTCTTTCAAAAATGGCTCAAATTCCGATAAAGAAAATCGGCCGACAGCCCCTTTTTGTGAAGTAGCAATTTCGAATTTTTTACCCAACCAGTAAAAGTGATTTATTTCATCCCAATCATGATCTTCCGTAGCCATCCAATAGATCGGAATGAAATTGGCTTTCGGGTATTTTGCTTTTAATTTTTTGGCAAGGTTGATCGTTGACACGATTTTATAAATCACATAAAGCGGCCCTGTAAAAATATTTAATTGGTGCCCAGTGGTAACCGTATACGTATTTTCATCTAATATAGAATCAATCTCCACTTCTTGTCCTATCTCATGATATTGCCCCTTAATCACCTCGCGTAAAATGACTCTGTTTGATGAACTAAATGATTTTTTTTCAACTATTTGTTTTTCAAAACTTTCTAATTGAGGGCTATTTCCATAAAATTTAGCTAATGCAGGAAACTCCGCTAAGTAATCAATTAGCAGTTTTGAGAAGGATTGTAGACTTTCTATTGGGTAACTTTTAACTTGCATGGATCAACGGATATCTTGGGTAGAATTTTTAATGCCAATTTTTTTCCAAAAATATCTTACGAAATTAAATATATTTAACCGATTTTTGTGGTTCGAACCCTTAGTAATGAGATTTTTAATTCTTCTTTTTATCTTATGTATGTCATTTGTTGGCCTAGCCCAGCAAACACCCCAATTTGGCTTATACATGATGAACAGATATCTATATAATCCTGCCTTCACGGGATACGAGGATTATTGGGATATAAAAACGGGGTATCGCCAACAATGGACCGGTTTTAACACCAATATGTCTAGTTTTTATGCCACAGCTAATATGGCATTTGACAAGACGGATCGGACTTCTTCAGGCAAAACGCCATTTATGTCAAAAACGATCAGAAGGACATTTACGCCAACTAGAATTCGAAAAAAAACCTATCGAGCTAATTTTCATCAAGGATTAGGCTTACAAGCAATGACCGATAATTTTGGCCCCTTGTCAAGTATTTCATTAGGAGCTTCTTATGGATATCACTTGTCATTAGGTGGGGAGGAAAAATTGGCGGTCGGCGCTACGGTCGGGGTATACCAACGAAGCCTCAGCATAGGGGGTTTTTTGGTAAAAGACGAAGAAGATCCTTATATGACTCAGTCAAAACTGAATGGAATCCAACCCCTAGTCAATGTAGGAATCCTGTATTACAATCGAAAATTTCACATAGGCTTGTCGGCCAATCAAATGGTGATGGACAATTATAGTTTAACCCGAACGAATATTGCGGAAAATGATACGGTCAGAATTCTTTGGCTAGGTCAAACAAATCCAAATCTGTTTTTCCAATTTGGAAGAGAGATAAAAGTAGGGCGCTATTGGACATTTTCACCTTCCATCTTGGCTAAATACATGAAAAATGCCGTGTTTGGTGTGGAAGGAAACTTCAAGGTAAATTTTGACGATTTGGTTTGGATGGGAGCCTCATATAGACACAAAGAGGCAATAGGAGTCATGTTTGGCGTGAATTTAAATCAAAGTTTGAATATGACTTATTTGTACGAAAATCACAGCTTAGGCTTAGCTCGGACTTCTTTAGGCTCCCATGAAATAATGATTGCCATTAAAATGAAGAATAAAGTATATTCTACCAATCCCAGGTGGTAACTATTTCCAATTAGGCAAATATTTTTTGTATGCGTCCGTCGGGATAGGGCTATTCATCTTTTCAGGATTCGTCGACGGTTTTTCCCATGTTAAATATCCTTTAACCCAAGCAAAAGCTAATCCTAGCGCTAGTATTCCAACAAAAATAAGCATTTCCAATAAGGCAAAGATTTGCCAATTTGAATCAGCTAACGCTAATTGCTTATTGCCAAAAACCACAGCCCAAGGAAATAGAAATATTAATTCCACTTCAAATAAAACAAATAAGAGAGCGATCACATAAAACCTTGGGTTGAAGCGTATATTGGCATTTCCCATTGGCTCTTCCCCAGATTCATAAGTGCTTAATTTTTCCGCATTTGGCCTAAATGGTCTTAATGAACGTGATATAAATAATATCAAGGCAATAAATAAAATGCCTGAGGCCAAAAAAGCGATTACGTATGCAAATTGCTCGATCATTTTTTGAATTTCAAATAGCCTTTAATGATAGTATAGGTGGTGATTCCTAAAAAAAACAAGATGATGTATTGCACATAATTTATAATCCATGGAAAATGCTGTCCCATGTAATAACCTCCGGCAACTAAAATGCCGACCCACATCGCCGCGCCAAAAATGTTTAAAAACAAAAAGCTATACCAAGACATTTTGCTTATTCCAGCTAGGATAGGTGTAAATGTTCGGACAACGGGTAAAAATCGGCTGAGGACCAAAGCACCAAAACCGTATTTTTCAAAAAATTCTCTCGTGGATTCTAAATGCTTCTTCTTGAAAAAGAAGCTATCAGGCCTCCCTTGTAGAGAGTTTCCAAAAAATCGACCGAGTAAATAACCACATAAAGAGCCGATGACTGCTGCAAGAAATATGCTGAGCATGATAGTCGACAAAGGTTCTTTTAAAACACCTGTCCCGCCGAAAACTCCTGTTAGGAAAAGTAAATAATCACCAGGTAGGAAAAAGGCGAAGAATAGACCATTCTCAGCAAATACAATTAAGGTAATGACTAATAAGCCCGAACGGATGATAGTTTCCGAATCGGTCAACTGATGCCATAAAAGATTTATTTCATCCATAAATAGGCGGGAGATTCCTTAAATTAATCGTGTATTATTACGCTTTGGTCTCAATCTATTAATTTTTCAAAGTATAAATATCCATTTAATTTTCGAAATTTCTGTACATTTAAGGAATGAAAAATGTAGTGGTTACTTTTCTTTTTATTTTATTTATTTTAGGCAGTCTTCTGCCTAAAGTAGGATTGGAGCAATCATTTAAGGCAAACGAACTAGTAAAACATTTTCAGGAGCATAAGAAGATAGAAAAATCAAATTTCAATTTTGTTGATTTTCTTTGGCTACATTACGCAGCTGATTCCAAACATAGTAAAACAAGTAAGCATCCGAGCCTCCCTTCCATCGATTTTAATGGGATTATTGGCTACGTTATTCCGGGTTTATACTTTTTGTGTATTTGGCCTGTTTTAATTTTGATGTCACGCAGGAAAGATCTCCAACAAATAAATCTTTATCATTTTTCCTTATCTCGCGTTTTGATCGCGCCTCCTAATGGCTTAAAAATTGCAGATGCATTTTTTAAGTAAATATAAAGACCTATGATCAATTCAATAATCTCATTTAGTATCCGCAATAAATTAGTTGTGGGAATTTTCGTCATCGGCTTAATTGCTTGGGGAAGTTATTCTTTAAGCCAATTGCCCATCGACGCCTTGCCCGATATTACATCGAATCAAGTACAAGTATTCACTCAATCACCAGCTTTAGCGGCAGCTGAGGTAGAAAAATTTGTAACCTATCCCTTAGAAATTTCATTAAGAACGATTCCCAATGTGCGTGATATCCGTTCAATTTCTCGGATGGGGCTTTCCATTATCACGGTCGTCTTTGAAGACGAGGTGGCGATGGAAGTGGCGCGCCAACAAGTTTCCGAGAAGTTGAGGGGCGCCGAGCCGTATCTATTAAAGGGCGCCGGAGTGCCTGAAATGGCACCTATTACCACTGGTCTCGGAGAATTTTATCAATATACCTTGGAAGTTGACCCCGCTTTTGAAAATCAATATTCATTAGCCGATTTAAGAACATACCAAGATTGGATTGTTAAACGTCAGTTATTAGGAATTAAGGGCGTTGTAGAGGTCAGCTCTTTTGGCGGAAATTTAAAGCAATATGAAGTAGCTATTAATCCTGAACGAATTAGTGCAGCCCATGTTTCTATCAATCAGATTTTTACAGCCTTAGAAAATAATAACTCAAATTCTGGAGGTAGTTATTTAGAAAAAGGAACCGATGTGTATTTCATTAGGTCGGAAGGAATGCTAAAATCTTTAGATGACATTGAAAATACAGTTGTTGTTCAAAGGGGCCCCGGTGGTTTGCCTATTTTAATTAAAGATGTGGCTACAGTTCAATTTGGAAAGGCGGTCCGCTATGGTGCTATGACCAGAAATGGAAAGGGAGAAGTGGTCGGAGCCGTCATGCTTTTGTTGAAAGGGGCGAATGCCAACAATGTAGTCAAAGATGTGAAGTTGAGAATGGAAACCATTCAAAAAACCATGCCGCAAGGAATCAAAATTGTACCCTTTTTAGATCGAAGTCTCTTAATAGGAAAATCCATTTCGACGGTTGAAAAGAATTTAATGGAAGGAGGATTGATCGTCGTTTTTATCTTGGTATTGCTTCTTGGAAATTTTAGAGCAGGCTTAATTGTAGCTTCCGTGATTCCATTATGCCTTCTTTTTGCATTTGCTATGATGCATATTTTTGGCGTTTCAGCTAATTTGATGAGCCTTGGAGCAATTGATTTTGGTTTAATTGTAGACGGCGCAGTCATCATTGTCGAATCCATTATACATCGACTGCATCTCCATCGAAAGGGAGAAGTATTGAGCCAACATGAAATGGATGAAGAAGTAACCGTTTCTTCGCAAGCCATTTTCCAGTCGGCGGCTTTTGGTGTCATCATCATCTTAATTGTTTATTTACCTATTATGGCCTTAGGGGGCATTGAAGGTAAAATGTTTAGGCCTATGGCACAAACCGTTAGCTTTGCCATTTTTGGAGCTTTAGTGCTTTCTTTGACTTATGTTCCTATGATGTCGGCCTTGTTTTTGAATAAAAAGATAAGTCACCAATTGACCATTGCGGATCGGATCATGAATTTTATGTACCGTGGCTATAAACCGATTGTTGACTGGGCATTGAAGTCGAGAAGATGGGTGATCATAAGTTCAGGGATTTTATTTATTGGCAGTATTTGGCTCTTCACAACTTTGGGCGGCGAGTTTATCCCAGAATTAAATGAAGGGGATTTTGCGGTGGAGGCTATATTGCCAACAAACGCCAGTTTATCCCAAAGCATTCACGTGAATACGGAGGCACAAAAATTGTTAATGAAAAAGTTTCCAAACGAAATTAAGCAAGTTGTTTCTCGCATTGGCGCTTCCGAAATTCCGACAGATCCGATGGGAATTAATGCTTGTGATCTTCTGATTATTTTAAAAGAACCATCCGAATGGAAGGCAGCTAAAACACCTCAGGAATTAGAGGAAAAAATGGACCGAGCCTTGGATGTTTTTCCAGAAGTTAATTTTGAATTTACACAGCCTATTCAAATGCGATTTAATGAATTGATCGCTGGTGTTAAGTCTGATATTGCCATTAAAATATTTGGAGAAGATTTGGATGAACTATTTTCTCACGCAACAGATGCAGCCAGATATATTCGGAAAATTGATGGGGTCGGGGATATTAAAGTTCAGCAAATTGACGGAATTCCTCAGCTCGTTGTGAAATACAACCGGAACAAAATGGCACAATATGGACTTCAAATTCAGGATGTTAATCGAATGATCAAAATGACTTTTGCCGGTGAGACGGCAGGCATTGTCATGGAAGGTGAAAAACGTTTTGATCTGGTGGTCAGAATGGATTCTGCCCATCGGACCGACATACAAAATCTACGAGAGCTTTATTTAGATTTGCCCAATGGATCCCATATTCCATTGCAAGAAGTGGCGGAAGTCGATTATGAAAATGCACCGGTTGAAATTGCGCGTGATAATACACACCGCCGAATTACCATCGGGATCAATGTGCGAAACCGGGATGTGGAGAGCGTAGTCGCCGATATTCAGGCGGTGATGAAAAATAAGGTGGTTTTACCAGCCGGTTATTATGTGACCTATGGAGGCACTTTTGAAAATTTAGTGGCTGCGAAATCCCGACTTTCTCTGGTAGTTCCCATCGCATTGGCCCTTATTTTCATCTTGCTCTTTTTTACATTTCAATCCTTTCTGGAAGCATCCATCATTTATTTGGCCATACCGCTTTCTGCGATAGGAGGAATTTGGGCACTTTG
>CAMARL010000107.1 GCA_945860325.1 Spirosoma fluviale
AATTAACCCAGGACTTTCAATATGGCTAAAATCCATAATATTAGATTAATGATCGGTCTAAATGTACATATCCCCCATCCACATGTATTAATTGGCCAGTGGTATGGCTAGATTTATTAGATAATAAAAAAGTTACCATGGCGCCCAACTCTTCTTTAGTCGTCATTCGTTTACCTAAGGGAATTTTATTTTCTATTTCACGCAAGGTATCTGAAGGATTTGGTAAAGTTTGTATCCATTTATCATACATGGGAGTATAACATTCTGCCACAATGACCGCATTAACACGAATTCCATAAGGCAGTAATTCTACCGCCCATTCTCGAGTTAAAGCATTTCTACCACCATTAGATGCGGCATATGCCGATGTTCCACCTTGTCCAGTTTCTGCTACTTTAGAACCAATGTTGACAATGGAACCTTTGGTTTTAATTAAGTGTGGTAAGCAAGCTTGAGCTAATAAATAATAATGAATTAAATTCGAATGCAATGATTGAACAAATTTTTCATAGGTACCATTAGCTAATCCCACCCCATCATTTATACCAGCATTATTAACTAATCCATCAATTCTCCCAAATTTATTGAATATTTCATCGATCACTTTTTTACATTGATTTGGATCACTTAATTCTGCAACAAAAGAAAATGCTTGTCCACCGATGGCTTGAATTTTTTCAATACATGTAAGATTATCATTTTCGTTTCGACCTACAATCGCTACCATTGCACTTTCAAGGGCTAAACTTTCGCTTATTCCTTCCCCAATACCTTTTGCACCTCCAGTGACGATGATCACTTTTTCTTTTAATCCTAAATTCATTATAAGTTTATTTTATAAAATTGAAGACAATTATCGATGGTGATTTTTTTTATTTCATTCGATGATAATTGGGCGATCGATTTTTTAAATGTATTAACCCAACTAGATAGTTCATCCGCAACTAATACAACGGGATAATCTGTTCCGAACATTAATCGATCCGCGCCAAATACCTCTAAAGCAATTTCAATTATATTCAAAATATCTTTCTCATTATAATTAAACCATTCGGCTTCCGTAATTAAACCTGAAATTTTAGCGGATACATTTTCTAATTCCTTGAACTTTTCAATATTCTTTTTCCATTCGGCAATATCCCCAGTTCTAATAGGTGGCTTAGCCAAATGATCTAACACAATCCTTTGATTTGAATTTTTCTTGCAAAAATTAATGCCAGCATTTAATTGGCTCGGATAAATAAGCAAATCATACGCAAAATCAAATGTATCCAATAATTGAACTCCTTTTAAAAAATTGGTTCTAGCTAAAAAGTTAGGATCTGATTCCGACTGAACTACATGTCTGAAACCAACAATCTTTTCAAATTGCGAAAAATAAGTTAACTGACTTTCAATGTTTTTTGATTGTAAATCCACCCAACCAACTATACCTTTTATGAATTCGGATTGTTCTGCTAATGATATTAAAAAGAAAGTTTCATCTTCTGAGGAATCGGCCTGCACGGCTATGCAACCGTCAATTTGATTTTGGGCGAATAACTCGACTGAATCATTAGGATGAAAATTCTTGCGAATTCTTCCCATATCCTCAGTTATCCAAACATCTCGGTTTACACTATATGTCCAAAAATGTTGATGTGAATCAATCATTAAGAATAAGCCACTAATTTTTGTCTCTGTTCCCCTAAACTATCCATTCCTAATGTAACACAATCGCCAGGCTGTAAAAAAACGGGTGGCTTTAAACCAAGTCCAACGCCATGTGGAGTACCTGTGCTTATTACATCACCTGGTAATAACGTCATAAATTGTGAAATATAAGAAACTACTTGGGGTACATTAAAGATCAACTGATTAGTGTTACTAACTTGGAATCTTTTTCCATTGACATCAAGCCACATATTTAAATCATGAACATCCTTAACCTCATCCTTCGTAACTAAGAATGGTCCTAAGGGAGCAAATGTATCACAACCCTTGCCTTTTGACCAATTACCACCTCTTTCTAATTGAAATTCTCTTTCCGAATAATCATTATGCAAACAGTATCCTGCTACATAATCATAGGCATCTTTTTCAGAAACATATTGAGCTTTTTTGCCAATCACAATGGCTAATTCTACCTCCCAATCTGTTTTAGAAGAACCTTTAGGTATAATAACGTCATCAAAGGGACCATTTAAAGCTGTGGTACTTTTAAAAAACAAAATAGGTTCTTTAGGTATTTCAGCTCCCGTTTCTTTTGCGTGATCTATATAATTTAAGCCTACACATATGATTTTTGAAGGCCTAGCCACACAAGACCCAATTCTTTCTGGGTGTTGTATTTCTTTTAAATTATTGTTTAAGATTATATTTTCTAGATTTCGGATGCCATCATTTTCAAAAAATGATTCATTAAAATCAGTTATATAATCTGAGACATCAAAGTATTTATCATTGATTAATACTGCAGGTTTTTCCTTATTTAGCTTTCCAATTCTAACTAATTTCATCTTATTTATTTTATGTCTTTTAAAACGTCCCACATAACTTCAGCTAAGAAAACATTTCCAGCTTCATTTAAGTGAACTCTATCCGATGTTAATATACCCAATGCTTTATTTTCTGTATTGAATTTTGTTTCATAATCAATAAAAGCTTTACGCAAATCAATCAATTTACAATGATCATCTAAAGCTATTTTTCTTATAACCGTTGAAAAGTAATTCAAATCCCCATCATTCTCATTTGTTGAGTCGTACTTCTCACCAATTAATGTAGGTGTACAGATAACTACTTGACTACCAGATTTTTGTATCCTCTGTATTAAAGCATGATAAAACTTTTCAAACTTGTCATAATCTGTTCCTGTCCTAGAGGAAGTCTTATGCCAAACATCATTGATTCCAATATAGATTACAACAATATTAGGTTTCTTAGCAATCACATCTTCTTCATGACGCAAGTATAAATCATAAATTTTGTTGCCTCCTATTCCAGCTCCTATTAATTCATATTTTCCGGATAAGCCTTTAGAAGAAAGCATTTCTGCCATTTTAGTTATATAGCCTGTTTTTCCGATGCCGGCTTGTGTAATAGAATCACCAAAAAATAAAATTTTAATCGGGTTATCAGCTTTGAATGAAAATAGAGAAGAGATCAGTAGCCAGGCAAAAAATAGTTTTGTTTTCATTGTATTTAATTATTTAAGTGTAAAAAACCACCATCCAAAGGATAGTCGCAACCTGTTGCAAAAGATGCTTCGTCTGAGCATAAATATAAGGCCAAATGAGCTATCTCTATGGGTTTAGCCATTCTGCCAATGGGTTGAGAGGCTGATAGCTTTTTGAACATTTCATCTTGATTATTGGGATAGTTTTTCTCAATGAATCCATCCACAAACGGCGTATGAACTCTTGCAGGAGAAATACAATTGCATCTTATTCCTTTTGATATATAATCTTTGGCGATGGACTGAGTCATGGATTTTATAGCTCCTTTAGTCATCGAATATCCAAATCGATCTGGAATCCCAACGGATGAAGCTACGGAGGCCATATTTAATATTACGCCAGACCTATTGTTGACCATGATTGGAATAACGGCTTTGATGCAATTAAATGCTCCTTTAACATTGACATCAAAGATTTTTTGAAAGTCATCAGAACTTGTATTTTCAACGTTTCCAATTTGCGCAATCCCTGCATTATTAATTAAAACATCAATTCTGTTTAGTGAATTTATTTCATCTAAAACTAAAGCTTCATTTGTAATATCAACGGGATGAAACTTAGAATTGTCATCGTAATTTTTTACTTCGGCTATCGTTTCATCAGATAAAGAACTTTTAAAATCAAAAATATGAACCTCAGCGCCTTGTTGGGCAAATAGTATGGAAATAGCTCTTCCGATACCAGAACTACCCCCAGTAATAATAACCACTTTATTTTTCAATGAAAAAATCATACAATAATTTTATAATTTAACGCCTCTTCTCCAAAACATAAAATCATCCTGACCTAAGTCCATCGCTTTGGTATTAATTTCGCCTGAAGCTAATTTAATGATGTAATTTAAAACCTCTTCCCCTATTTCTTCAACTGATTTATCACCTGAAATGATGGGACCACAATCTATATCTATAATTTCAGGTAACTTTTCTGCTAACCTTGTATTGGTCGATAATTTTACCATTGGGCAAATAGGATTACCTGTAGGCGTACCTAAACCCGTGGTAAACAATTGAATAGTAGCTCCGGCTCCCGCCATACCCGTAGTTGCTAAAACATCATTTCCAGGAGTGCAAACTAAATTCAAACCACTTTCTATTACATATTGTCCATATCCAAGGGAAGCTACAATAGGTGAAGAACCAGCTTTTTTTGCTGCTCCAGCCGACTTTATAGCATCAGTAATTAATCCATCTTTAATATTACCGGGTGATGGATTCATATCAAAACCAGCACCTACCGCTGCTGCTCTTTTTGCATATTCACGCATCATTAGACCAAAATCATCCGCTACTTGGCTATTAATGGATCTATTTTGAAGTTCTTGTTCCACTCCACATAATTCGGGAAATTCTGCAATCATAACAGTTCCTCCCAACGATACAATTAAATCAGCTGTATGTCCAATGGCTGGATTAGCAGAAATACCTGAAAATCCATCTGAGCCCCCACACTTTACACCTACTCGTAGTTTAGATAATGGAGCTGGAGTTCTTTGGCATTTATTTATTTCGATTAAACCTTCAAACGTTTTATGAATTACTTCACTTAACATTTGTTCTACCCCACTTCCTTCATCTTGTTGCTGTTCGAAAATATATAATGGCTTAGAAAAATTAGGATCTTTTTCCATTAATTTTTCCTGAAATAAGCTAATTTGAGAATTCTGACAACCTAAACTTAATATGGTTATCCCACCCACATTTGGGTTCAAGCAATAACCTGCCAACAAAGAACATAAATTATCTGATTCGTCTTTATTTTCTCCGCAACCACTTTCATGAGTCAAAAATTTTATTCCATCTATGTTTTTAAACAAATCGCTTTTGTGGACTAATGTCGTTTTCTTAGACTTGTCAAACTCAGGTAGTTTTAATTTTTCGCCATTTTGAATTTGATTTTTTAATATAACTACTTGCTCGGTAAAAGGGTCATTTTTTTGAAAACCTAATCCATTGATAAATGCATTTTTCAATAATTCAATATTCCTATTTTCACAAAATACTAATGGTATCACTAGCCAAAAGTTCTGAGTTCCTACTTGACCATCAGATCTATGAAAACCATTAAAAGTTAATTGTTTCCATTTATCTACATTGGGTGGAGACCAGTGATAATCTTTGATTTTACCTTTAAACTCTTGAGAAGCATGATGCAAATTAAAGGTATGAACTAAGCCACCTTTAGTTATTGGTTGTTTGGCTATGCCAACCAAAACACCATACATAATGGCTTCTCCATTCATTGGAATAGCTTCAGTTGTAAATTTATGTTTGGCATCAATATCATCTTGTAAAATAATACGGTTACCATTGTGAATAATTTCAGTTCCTTTTTTCAAATTCTGTAACGCTACTAACAAATTGTCATCGTCATTAATTTGCAAAAAAGTCTTTCTTTTCGTAATCATTATTTATAATTTAAAAATATTCTCGGCCAAAACCCACTTAACATTTTCAGGAGATCCTGGAATGTTTTTTTGATAAGTAGACATAAGTTTTTCCCAAGATATGACTTGAGAATTATTTATATCTAATTCATTTTTATGTTCAAAATTGAAATCATCATTCGCTTTAATTTCCATGACCATGCGGTCATGAAACCTATATATTTCCATTGAAATAATTCCTGAATCAAAAATACTTTTTTTGATGGCTAAGGGAATATCTTTATGGTAATCTATGTACTCAGAAATCATTTTTTCGTCATTTACTAAATCTAAAAATAAAATATATTTTTTCATTATATTTTATTGATTGGCAACTTATATCCATTGTACGAATAAAATACGATGAATATAAAACATAGTAAAGGGATTATAAGAGCTACAGGAGTGCTTACTTTAAATAATGCCGCAGTAATTGGTGGAATAATTGCTCCTCCTACGATTGACATAATAATTAAAGAAGAAGCTAATTTAGAACCTTCTCCTAAGTCTTTACATGCTAGTGCAAATATAGTTGGAAACATAATTGATTGAAAGAAATAAACCATCATTAATGCTACTAACGCATAAACTCCGCCTCCAAAAATGGATATTATAATCGAAATTACTGCTCCGATGGAATAGATTCCTAGAATTTTATTTGAATCATTTTTACTCATAAAATAAGTCCCAATGAATCGACCAAACATAAAAAGTACGAAGGCAAAAGATGCATGAAAACTAGCAATTTGAGTGGGTGACATCGCGTTAGTTGTTTGGTAAATTTTTTGTACAATCCACAAATTTGTTTCGCTAGCCAAATCAATTTTTAAATCGACAAAATTCCCCCATAATGATACTTGTGCCCCTACATTGCAAAATTGAGCAATAATCCCCAATGTCAAATGCCTATTTTTCAACAAACTTGAAATTGATATTTTTGTTTGA
>CAMARL010000108.1 GCA_945860325.1 Spirosoma fluviale
TTATATGAAATTGCGAGGGTTGAAACTTTACGATCGTTAGGAGTAAGCTATAAAGTTTTAGAGGATAACGGAATTGGTTTACCTGTATTTGAGCATTATTCAAAATTTCATGCGCCAGGATTGTATGATGATGAATTGACGGTGATATGTCAAGTTGACCAATTGCCTACCGCTAAAATTCAATTTTCATATCGGATTAAAAATGCTGACGGAGATTTAATTAATGAGGGCAAAACAACATTGGTTTTTATGGATTTGGCGAAGAAAAAAGTTGTAAAATCACCCGAATGGATCATTAATGCTTTAAAGCCTTATTTTAATTGATGAAAAATAATTTACTTAAGGAGATCAAAGCTATTTGGAGAGAATATGAGGAGCATTATGTGCTCTGTCGTATTATTAGCATATTATATCAAAAGATTTTTCAATTTGATATCGATGTACGAGCTGCTGCTGTTGCCTATAATTTCACTTTAGCTGTTTTCCCAACCATCATTTTCTTGTTCTCCTTATTGCCTTACATGCCCATTGATCATTTGGACCTTAAAATGATTGGATTTTTGAAGGGCACCATTCCCAAAAATCTCCATGGGGATTTGACTGAATTGATTCGTGAAATAGTGAATAAGAAACGGGGAGGGGTACTTTCTTTTGGTTTTATTTTTGCGTTATATGCTAGTACAAGTGGAATTATGGCTTTGATTAGGTCTTTTAATCTTACCTATAAAACGAATGAAAATAGAGGCTTCATTAAAGAAAGGGTGATCGCTTTGGCCCTTAATTTTTTATTGACCTTCGTTTTATTGATTGCATTTGTTGCTTTTATTATGGGCAATTTTGTGGTAAAAATGTTGGCTAAAAAAGATTTAATAGAATATAATTTCACCTATTATTTGACCAAATCTTTGACTTATTTAAGTATTTTCTCTGTATTCTTTTTTACCATTTCCATTATTTATTATTATGCACCAGCGATTCATAAACGTTGGAAATTTTTTAACGCTGGTTCTATTACAGCTTCGATTTTGACTATTTCAGTCACTAATATTTTTTCTTATTATTTGGTTAATTTCGCTAGTTACCATAAAATTTATGGGTCTATTGGGTCTTTGATCGCCTTAATGGTTTGGTTGTATTTTATTGCTTTAATCTTGATTGTCGGTTTTGAAATTAATGCGAGTATAGACCAAGTAAAAACCGAGGATTCTGATCAAGAAAAGGATACTGATTATTTTAATACGTATTAATCATGGCAGCCCAACTCATTAAACTGTACGACAAAAATAATTCCATTGATATTCTTCTTTCCATAGTACAAGTGTTGCAAAAAAATGGGGTAATTATTTACCGTACAGATACCATGTATGCTTTAGGTTGCTTGATTACTTCCCAACAAGCCATTCAGCGAATTTGTGACATCAAACAAATTAAGCCCAATAAGAATCGATTTTCATTTATCTGCAGTGACTTAAGTGCGATCGCTAATTATGCAAAAGTTAGTGATGTGAATTTTAAATTGTTGAAACACTATCTTCCCGGTCCTTATACTTTTGTGTTGCCAGCGAGTTCAAATGTACCTTCAGTCTTGGTTCAAGGAAAAAAAACGGTGGGGATGCGAATTCCTGATTATCCACCGATGCTTGAGTTGATTAAAGAACTTAATGCTCCTTTATTAACAACTACATTAGTGCACGATGGATTGGATGTAGAAGAGTTTACGGATCCTAGTCTTATTTTTGATCGATATAAAAACCAAGTGGATTTAGTTCTTGACGGTGGATTTGGAGGAATTTTCCCTTCTTCTGTCATTGATTTAACAGAGGAACTGCCAAGCATCATTCGAGAAGGAGCGGGTCCATGTGATGATTTTAAATAAATCACCATTTAATCGTTGCATTTACTGGTTTTTCGTGTTTCCAGCGTTTGTGTGACCATAAATATTGATTTGGGTATTTTAAAACTGATTTCTCTAACCTTCTGGCAAAAAGTTCAATAATTGCTCCTTTTTCAACGTTTTCATATGATGGCTGGATTAGTTCTTCAAAACTCATTGTATAATACCCTCTTTTTATTCTGATTAATTCGACAAAAATGACAGGATATTGATATTCCCTAGCAAATCTTTCCATTCCAGTAAAAAACCCGGTTGGTTGATTTAGAAAATTCGTCCAGTAAGCACTTTCAGGTTTAGAAGGTGATTGGTCGGCGGCTAAACAAATGGCTCTCGGTATATTTTTTCTATCTCTTGCTAAAACGACAGTTTCACGCTTCTCTATTAATACATTACTCCCAAACCTTGACCGCACCCAAAATGTAAAATCATTAAACAATGGACTTGAGAGTTTTTGGTAGACAATATCATATAAGTTTTCTGAGAGAGCTAGTCGTTGCACCGCCCATTCCCAATTACCCTGATGTCCCCCAACTAAAACAACCGGTATCCCTTTGTCTAGGTAGTTGGTGATAATTTGTTCATTCACCAAATTCACTCTACCTAGCATTTCTTTTTTGCTAATAGCTGATCCCCTAAAAAATTCCACCATTAGATCCGTAAAATACCCATAGAATTTTATGGTTAATGCGTTTACTTGTGAGTTACTAAGCTCAGGAAATGAGTTTTTTATATTATTGGCAATGACTTTTTTACGATAAGAAAAAACAAAATAGAGCAACCATTTTGACAAGGTAGCTATCCGATACAAAACAAATAGGGGTAAATGGCCGATTAATTTTAAAAAAAACATAGGAGAACTTTAAGAGTATGCCATCATTAACATGTAATTTTACAAATATCCGATTATTTTTTCAATGCACATTGAAATTCAATATTTGCCCTGTTTGGAATATGTAAGTTTATTGATTCATTCGAATCATGTTGAGTTTGAAGTGATGGAAAACTTTCCAAAACAAACTTTTCGTAATCGGACTTATTTATTAGGAGCCAATGGAATGGAATGTTTAACCGTGCCAACAATACGTTTGACCGGCCAAAAAGTATTAACTAAAGATATTAGAATCGATTATTTTCAAGATTGGCAGCGTCGGCATATGGGGGCAATTCGAGCGGGATATGGGAAAGCACCATTTTTTGAATATTTTGAGCCATATATTAGCGATATTTTTGCGAAAAAAAATAAATTTTTAGTAGATTTAAATATTGATTTCATTCAGTTAATCATGAAAATTTTGAATGTAGAGTTTACTTATACCTTTACAGATCAATTTTGCTCAACGAATTATCTGAGTTATTGGAATCAAATAAATGCCAAGCAAGATTGGCAATTAAGAACTAATTTTAAATCGATTCCCTATCGACAATGTTTTGGTGATTCATTCGTTCCCAATTTATCTATTTTGGATTTATTAATGAACCATGGAAAGGAATCAAGAAATATTTTAAGTTAATTTCGTTAATATTGAACAAATAGATATTGAGATGTGTTTTTCCCAATAGATAAAAAGAAATCATATGGAAGCAAAGTTTTCAAATAAAGTTAAAGAAGTGATTTCGCTAGCACGCGAAGAAGCATTGAGATTAGGACATGATTATATCGGGACAGAGCATTTGATGTTAGGAATGATTCGTGATGGAGAAAGTTCCGGTGTTGAATTATTATTAAAATCAGGCGTTTCATTAGATCAATTACGTCAAAGTATTGAGCATTCAACTGCATCCACCACCAAATCTACTTTTGATAAGCAGAATTTATTAAATATTCCCTTGACGAAGCAAGCCGAAAAAGTTTTGCGTCTTACTTACCTTGAGGCCAAGTATTTTAAAACGAATTTAGTTGAAACGGATCATTTGTTAATGGCAATTCTTAGAGATGAAGATAATGTGGCGACACAGATCTTAGAAAAATATCAGGTTTATTATGATTTAATTAAAGAAATGGTTGATTTTCAGTCGAGTACTGGTCAAGATATTTCGCCTAAATCTTCGTCAGATACGGATGATAATGATGACGATAGTCGTCTTTATTCAGGCTCAGCGTCTAATACACCAGGAGGTACTTCTGCCAGTGGAACCAAAGGAGCTGAAAAAAGTAAGACGCCAGTTTTGGACAATTTTGGACGCGATTTAACCAAAATCGCTGAAAATGGTAAATTAGATCCGATTGTAGGTCGTGAGAAAGAAATTGAACGTGTGGCACAAATTTTGTCGAGACGTAAAAAGAATAATCCCATTTTAATTGGTGAGCCCGGAGTGGGTAAAACAGCCATCGCTGAAGGATTGGCATTACGTATCATCCAGAAAAAGGTTTCTAGAGTGTTGTTTGGAAAGCGTGTAGTTACTTTAGATTTAGCTTCTCTGGTCGCTGGAACTAAATATCGTGGACAGTTTGAGGAGCGGATGAAGGCGGTGATGAATGAATTAGAAAAGTCGACCGACGTGATTTTGTTTATTGATGAATTGCATACTATTGTGGGTGCTGGTGGTGCTTCGGGTTCATTAGATGCTTCCAATATGTTTAAACCTTCGTTGTCAAGAGGGGATATTCAGGTTATTGGAGCAACTACGTTAGATGAATACCGACAATACATCGAGAAAGATGGTGCATTAGCGCGTAGATTTCAAACGGTTATGGTGGATGCGACGACCATCGACGAGACGATTGAAATATTAAACAACATTAAAGATAAATACGAGGAGCATCATCATGTGATTTATACTCCTGAATCCATTATTTCAGCGGTAAAATTATCGGATCGGTATATATCGGATCGTTTTCTGCCAGATAAGGCAATTGACGTAATGGATGAAGTAGGTGCGCGAGTACACATTTCTAATATCAATGTTCCTGCCGATATTGTGGCATTAGAAAATCAAATTGAGCTTGTCAAAAAAGAGAAGAATCAAGTTGTAAAATCTCAAAAATATGAGGAAGCTGCACAATTGCGTGACCGGGAGAAAAAATTAATTGACCAATTAGAAAAAGCTAAGCAGATTTGGGATGAGGAGTCGAAGAAACAAAAATTCACGGTTACTGAGGAGCATGTGGCAGAAGTAATTGCGCAAATGACGGGTATTCCGGTGAATCGTGTAGCAGCCAAAGAGGGGGATAAATTGTTAAAGATGGAAGAGGAGCTAAGCAAACATGTGATTGGCCAAGCGGATGCTGTTAAAAAATTAGTTAAAGCGATTCAACGAACTAGAGTGGGTCTTAAGGATCCTCAAAAACCGATTGGTTCATTCATCTTTTTAGGACCTACGGGAGTTGGAAAGACTGAAATGGCCAAGGTTCTGGCTACTTATTTGTTTGATAAAGATGATGCACTTGTTCGTATCGACATGAGTGAATACATGGAGAAATTTAGTGTTTCTAGGTTAGTTGGCGCGCCTCCAGGCTATGTAGGATATGAAGAAGGAGGTCAGTTGACCGAGAAGGTTCGTCGCAAACCTTATTCCGTTATTTTACTTGACGAAATTGAAAAAGCGCACCCTGATGTATTCAATTTACTTTTACAAGTTTTGGATGATGGTATTCTAACGGACGGATTAGGTAGGCGAGTTGATTTTAGGAATACAATCATCATTATGACCTCCAATATTGGGGCTAGGGATTTGAAAGATTTCGGATCCGGAATTGGTTTTTCAACCAAATCGAAGTCAGATAATTTGGATGAACAGGCCAGGTCAACCATCCAGAATGCATTGAAAAAGGCGTTTGCTCCAGAATTTATCAATAGGCTAGATGATATTATCATTTTCAATTCTTTAGAAAAGGCTGATTTACATAAGATTATCGATTTAATGTTAATTAAATTAAAAGCCCGTTTAGTTAATTTAGGCTATGAAGTTAATTTGACAGAAAAGGCTAAAGATTTTATAGCGGATAAGGGATATGATCCACAATATGGGGCGAGACCTCTTAATCGGGCAATTCAAAAATATTTAGAGGATTTATTAGCTGAAGAAATATTAAAAGGGCCATTAGAAGAAGGCGAATTAATTGAGGCGGATTATGAAGAAAATGCTGAGCAAATAAGCTTAGTTAGAAAAAAAGTATAATTATTTTTTATGAATTTAGTTCAAAATAAAGTCGTGTTAGTTACAGGAGCTTCAAGAGGCATAGGGAAGTCCATTGCCATTTCTTTTGCCAAAGCTGGCGCTCATGTGGCTTTCACCTATTTATCTTCAGTTGAAAAAGGAGAAGCTTTAGAAAAAGAACTATCAAGTTTTGGGATAAAAGCAAAAGGATATCGTTCGGATGCTTCTCATTATGCTGAATCTGAAGCACTTGTGGAAGACGTGCTAGCTGATTTTCAAACGATTGATGTTTTAATTAATAATGCAGGTATTACCAAAGATGGATTGTTGATGCGAATGAGTGAAGAACAATGGGATGATGTGATTCGAGTTAATTTGAAATCGGTGTTTAACTTGACAAAGGCAGTCATCAAACCTATGATGAAGGCTAAATCAGGTTATATTATTAATTTGACATCGATTGTGGGAATTAAAGGGAATGCAGGCCAAGCAAATTATTCCGCATCCAAAGCGGGTATTATTGGATTTACAAAATCGGTAGCTCTTGAATTAGGTTCAAGAAATATTCGATGTAATTCG
>CAMARL010000109.1 GCA_945860325.1 Spirosoma fluviale
GTACCGCATTTGAATCTTTGACGAACTTAAATAATTGTTGGTAAAACAAATCTAAATCTTTTTCTTGGCTGGTCAATAATTCGTGATTAAATGCCCCATTGTTCAACCACCTTTGATGCGAATCGACACGCCAAAAATCAAACATGGTCGTTCGATCATCCGCTTCATTAAATCCTTCAATTTCATTCGCTTTTTCGCCAAATTCCTGTCCAAAATAGATCATAAAAGGCCCTCCATGTAATGTAGCTGTAATCAACATGGCTGGAATTGTGGACCAAATATTATCCGCAGCAAAACATGAAGAGTTGATTCTTGTTTCATCATGATTCTCTAAAAATCTTAACATTTTATTAGAAAATTCACCGGATTCCTGCTGCCAAACTTGAGTGATTAAACTTGTATGCGCTAAACTATTTTGTTCCATTAAACTCCTTAATGAATCATACAAACCCACCTTATCATAAAGATAATCAAAGTGTCCCTTGTAGATGTAATCAGCATATAAACATGGCTGATAGATTTCTGCAATAAAAATTACATCGGGGTTAATCTTTTTAATTTTTGGAATAACAAAAGCCCAAAATTCAACGGGAACCATTTCAGCCATATCGCAACGAAAACCATCCACTCCAAAATTAGTCCAATAGGTTAAAACCTCGAGCATTTTATGCCAAGTATCTGGAATAGGATCAAAATGAATATGCCCGTTATTAGGGTAATCAATTCCGTAATTTAATTTAACGGTTTCAAACCAATCGTGAATGGTTGGTTGAGAAGAAAACACATTATTCCCACTTGCTTTAGCGGGTATCTCAACATAAGCCTTAGTATTTACATCAATTTCAGCGTGATAGGGTACAGTAAATTGAGTTCCAGGTAAATAATAAAAATTATTTTGGGGAGAAAATTCAACATCATTTCGATCATCAACACCAAAATCAGTAATACCTTCAGGTTTTTTATCGGATTGGTAGTTTCTGGCTAAATGATTAGGTACAAAATCCAGTATAATTTTTAATTTATTTTCATGAATCCTTTCAACCATTAAATTAAATTCATCTAATCGATTTTCAGGTTTATTGGCCAAAAATGGATTTACATCATAATAATCTTTGATGGCAAAAGGTGATCCACAACTTCCTTTCACGATGGAAGAATGATCTAAAGAACAACCAAATTTCGAATAATCTTCTTTCGTAGCATGCTCGATGATTCCAGTTGTATATAAATGAGTAAAACCTTTATCGTGCAATACTTTTAAAGCCTTGTTAGAAACATCATTAAATTTAGTTGTACCATTCGTGATTGAATTTCCATTCTTTTGAGGATTTGTTGTTGTATTTCCCCAAAGATGAAACATCATCTGATAAATGATCAACTTATGTGTTTCGTTCGACATCTCTTAAACAAAAGGCTTTAGATATTCTAGAAAGATTTAAATATTTTAAGCGATGTAAACCAAGAAATTAACAAGGCAATTATTTTATTAAATCGACATCAGGAGTTGATTGATCCATTAAAGAAACTCCGCCTCGATCCTTTCTAGCAATTCGTGAATAAAGACCTATTTCTTGACTAAAAATAAAAGTAAAAAATAATTTCACGAATGAGGTATGATAATGTAGATTATTATAAAACTCAGGAGCGATATTCTTTAATTTTGGTAAGTTATTCCACGGAATAGAAGGCATATCATGATGCTCATTGTGGAATCCAACATTCATATTAATTGAATTTAGGCCACCATAATAACTAAAAGTCTCTTGTTTTTTATCTAAAACTAAAAAATGCTCTTGTATCCACCTGGCACCAAGCGGATGTAGTCCTACAGAAAACAAAAAGCTAAATCCTAGGTAAGCTAATGCTGACCAACCCCAAAAATAAACGATGGCTACATCAAATATTAATTGGACCACAATGTTCATAATGACATACCGATCTATAATCGCTAATTCAATGCATCTTATGGTTCTAATACCTTGAAAAAATGGAAACAATAATAACCAAATCATTTTTCCAATAAAAAAATTATTAATCAATTTGGCTTCCCAATAATCAGGTAAATCTGCATCTAATTCATGTACACCTTGAAAAGCATGATGTTTTAAATGAAAGTTTTTGAATGAAATGGCTGTTGGCGCCAAAGAAGGAAGATTTGCAATAATTCCAGCAAAAACATTCCATGATTTATTCTTATAAATTAAGTTGTGCGCCGATTCATGAATACAAACAAATAAAGTATGCACTGGAAAAGCACCTATAAACCAGGCTGCACCTAAGATGACCCACCAAGAATAATCTTTTATAAAATAAGCAATCACAATTTGCAAAAAGACGCATGTCAAAATCCAATACATCGTATTTGGATTCTTACCAATCAGTTTTTTTACTTCAGGGTGTTTTTTAATTATTTCCCGAGTCCTACTGCGATGTGGTTCAGACTCTTTAACCCAAATGAAATCATTTAATTCTTCCATAATAATTTAAAAAATAATACAAATATAATAATAGAAATATACTTTCTGCTCTATATTCTTAAAGTATGTGACAATATGTCATAAATAGATATGCAATGATTTTATGGCATTATCCTTGTAGAATGTGGGCGAAATTAAATAAAATTAATCATGGGAAAAATTATTGGAATTGATTTAGGTACCACCAACTCATGTGTGGCGGTTATGGAAGGTAGCGAGGCTGTTGTGATTGCAAATTCGGAAGGACGAAGAACTACACCTTCAATCGTTGCATTTTTGGATAATGGTGAACGCAAAGTAGGGGATCCTGCTAAACGTCAAGCGATTACAAATCCACAAAATACTATATCGTCAGTAAAAAGATTTATGGGGAAAAAATACTCAGAAGTTAGTTCCGAGTTGAAGACCATTTCATATACTGTAGACCAGGGAAATAATGATACGCCACGAGTAAGAATTGGTGATCGACTTTATACTCCTCAAGAAATATCAGCACAGATTTTGACTAAAATGAAGCAAACAGCTGAAGATTATTTAGGCCAAACTGTGACAGAAGCTGTTATCACGGTCCCTGCATATTTTAATGATGCTGAACGTCAAGCTACGAAAGAGGCAGGTCAAATTGCTGGACTTGAAGTAAAGAGAATTATAAATGAGCCTACAGCTGCTGCATTAGCATATGGTGTGGATAAAAAAGGGCAGGATATGAAAATAGCTGTCTTTGATTTAGGTGGAGGTACTTTTGACGTGTCTATTTTAGAATTAGGAGATGGAGTATTTGAAGTGAAATCAACTGATGGTGATACCCACCTTGGTGGAGATGATTTTGATCAAGTCATTATAAACTGGCTTGCTGAAGAATTTATTTCAGATGAAAATATAGATCTACGTAAAGATCCAATGGCGCTCCAGCGGTTAAAAGAAGCCGCTGAAAAGGCAAAAATTGAATTGAGTTCTAGTGCAACAACAGAAATCAATTTACCTTATATTATGCCTGTAGATGGCATTCCTAAACATTTAGTTCGTTCATTAACAAGAGCTAAATTTGAACAATTGGCAGACAGTTTAATTCGCCGTACGTTAGAACCTTGTAAGCGTGCGATGAAAAACGCATCTTATTCGAATGCGGATATAGACGAAGTTATTTTAGTTGGAGGTTCAACGCGTATCCCTAGAATTCAAGAAGAAGTAGAAAAATTCTTTGGTAAAAAGCCTTCAAAAGGAGTTAATCCAGATGAGGTAGTGGCTATAGGTGCAGCTATTCAAGGTGGTGTTTTAACTGGCGAAGTAAAAGATGTACTATTACTGGATGTAACACCTTTATCATTAGGTATTGAAACCATGGGAGGTGTATTCACTAAATTAATCGAATCAAACACAACTATACCGACAAAAAAATCTGAAACTTTTTCCACTGCAGCTGATAATCAACCCTCTGTAGAATTAAATGTATTGCAAGGAGAAAGACCTATGGCTAAAGATAACCGTTCTTTAGGTCGTTTCCATTTAGATGGATTACCTCCAGCAGCTAGGGGAATTCCTCAAATCGAGGTAACCTTTGATATTGACGCAAATGGAATATTACAAGTTTCAGCAAAAGATAAAGGTACCGGGAAAGAGCAAAAAATTAGAATTGAAGCTTCTAGTGGTTTGACAGACGAGGAAATTGAGAAAATGAGAAATGAGGCAAAAGCAAATGAGGCAACAGACAAGATCGAAAAGGATCGCGTTGAGAAAGTCAACCAAGCAGATGCTTTAATTTTTCAGTCTGAAAAACAATTGAAAGAATATGGTGAAAAGTTGTCTGAAGGCAATAAATCAGCCATAGAAGGAGCTTTATCTGAATTGAAAATAGCTCATGCATCTCAAGACTTAACTTCCATTGACTCAGGTATTGAAAAGTTAAATACAGCTTGGACTTCCGCATCACAAGAAATGTATGCTAATACGCAAGAGGGTGGCGACCAACCGTCGCAAAATGCAGAAACACCAGCAGATGATTCAGCTGAAGATGTGGCTTTTGAAGAAGTGAAATAAATGATTTAAATAATTTCAATAGGTTCCTTTGCATAAAAGGAACCTATTTTTTTTAACCTTTTGCCGCCACAATTCCATCCCAAAGTTTTATTCTTGCTTGTAAGGAATTAACAGCTGCCTGAGTAGCACGTTTCCAGGCTTTAGGATCATCCTGACATAATTGAGAAACCATGGAGATAGCTAATTGAGAATGATGACCTCCATCCACTTCGATATGCCTTTCTAAATAATAAGTTAAAGTTTTTACCTTATCAGGAGATTGTATTCTTAATTGATCTAAAATTAACTGAAACATTTCAGGTATTAAATCCTCTCTTCCAAAAGTAAAAATAGCCGCTATCTCTTCAATTTCTCCATTTAAAATGCTTGAGAATGTAAACGTTAAAAAATCAGTAATACTTGTTGGTAAATTAAAAGAAGGAAGCGCAATGAGAAACTCTTCAACTGATTTGAACTGTTTAAAAGCTGATAGAGCAGGAGGGGGCATAATAGCTAGTTCATCCATAGCTCTCAAATATAAATCAAAATGACAGATGTAACCACCATTAGGATCTATATCAGACTCTTCTCCGAGAACAATTTCATTGATTAAAAACCTAGTTTCCCCCGAACCCTTTGGAAACCATAAAGCATCCACGGAGGTTAACTCTACTTGTAACTTTTTGACTAAAGACATAAAATCCCAAACTGCAAATACATGATTCTGCATAAATAAGGATAAATGCTCATGAGATATAATGTAGGAATTAATGGGATGGTTCCTTAAAATCTTTTTGAAAGGTTCTATACTTTTTTGTAATTCTATTAAATGCGACATGTTACTTAGTATGAATGGATTTTATTCTATTTTTTAATGAACTTCCGTCTCTGGAGCTATTAAAAGCAATAATTTCAGAAACAATGGATAGTGCAATTTCATTAGGACCTTCTGCTCCGATATCTAAACCAATAGGACCAAAAAAGGAATTGTCACCTTTATTAACAGACAATAATTCTAATTGTTTTATGATTTTCTGCATTCTTTTTAGTGGGCCTAAAATACCAATGTATCCCTTGAAATTGATGGAGATTAAATGTGTTAATATTGCCACATCTCGATCAAAGTCATGGGTCATTAAGACAATCGCATCATTATTTTTAATGGTACATGCATCATCCCAATGGAAATATGATTGAACCTTATTCTTTAGTAAAAAGCTCATTTTTAATGGATTACCGATCCAACAAACATCCCAAGAAAGGAAATCACAAAGTTCAATTAGGCTTGACGAATCAAATAAATTCCCATAAAGCACAATTCTAGGTATTGCCGGAAAATATTCGACAAATAATAGCTCGTTTTCTAATACAATAATTTTTGATTGGTGTTGAATTAGTACCTCGTCTGCATCTTCTTTTGACAAAATAGAAACAAACGGTTTGGTGGTATTAATATGAACAAAAGTTGAATGAGTAGAATTGAAATGGAAGGAATGTTCTAAAATTGTTGGTTCAGAACTTTGAAGATGAGTAGTAAGTAATTCAAATAAACATTTTGCATATTCTAAATCAGGACAAATTAAAATCTCAATAAGGCCATTGCAACCTAATCCTATTCCTAATTCAAACGGATCATCTTCTCGAGTATCATATTTGACTAATTTATTTTGATTACTAAGCATAGACATTTGAGCCTTTTTTAACATATCACCTTCAAGGCACCCGCCACTGATTCCGCCGTGCCAATCACCGTTTTCATTAATTAACATCCTTGCACCAGGCCGCCTGTAAGCTGAACCATCTACATTGACAACGGTTGCAATGGCAAATTTGACCCCAGACTGAATATACAATGAAAGTTGGCCTACAAATAATTTTATCTCTTTCACACCAATAGTTTTCTTAATTTTTCATTTAAATAATGGATCAAAAAATCAATTTCCTTTTCAGTTGTCATATAACTTAATGAAATTCGAAGCGTACTTAAGGCCAAATCTCTTTTATGTCCCAGCGCTGTTAACACATGAGAAGGGTTTGTAGCCTTAACATTACATGCTGAACCATTAGAAA